>NZ_BAAGIC010000015.1:0-131031 GCF_054658315.1 Sessilibacter sp. MAH1 | reverse complement strand
TCCTTTGGCGAGAAAAATGGCCGACTATACCAGCTGGCCTCTTTTCAAGAAAATTGCACTTATTATCCGAAACCAAGCGTGAATAAATTTCCAGCAAAATTTATCTATGACATGAAATTATGGTCAATACAGATTCAAATCTCTAAAGAAATCTCAAGAGTTTAAGAGATATCGTGTAGCAATGTTTTTATTTGTGACAAGGTTATCATTCTCAACGCCTAATATATGGCTGAACCTGAGAAAACCATTGGAGCGTGCAACTGAAAAACCTAGAGAGTGCACTCTGGTGGAGAAATTATCTGAAGTGAATTAGCTGAATGTATTCCATTAAATGGGGTAGTGATGATCAACCTACCCCAATTTCAAAAAAATCCGTTAAGAAGCAGCCATGATAGGCTTAATGTACGAAATTGGAGCGCTTTGCTCTTCTTCGAACGTAACAACTTCCCAAGCGTTTTCCTGCTTTAACAATTCGCGAAGTAACTTATTGTTTAAAGCATGACCCGATTTATGAGCTCGGAATTCACCAATTAAACTGTTACCCAACAAATACAAGTCACCAATGGCGTCTAATATTTTATGTTTTACGAATTCATCTTCGTAACGCAAACCGTCTTCGTTAAGAATTCGGTACTGATCAACAACGATGGCGTTATCTACACTACCACCTTTGGCCAAACCTTTAGAGCGAAGGTATTCAAAGTCTCGAGTAAAGCCAAAGGTTCTAGCCCGGCTAACTTCTTTAACGAATGAGGTACTAGAGAAGTCAACCTCTGCTCGCGCAACGCGATCTTTAAAGACCGGATGATCGAAGTCGATACTAAAAGATACTTTGAAGCCATCAAATGGCAAAAACTCCGCAACCTTGTCGCCTTCAGATATCGAGACTTTGCGCTTGATACGAATGAATTTTTTCGCCGCAGGCTGTTCTTGTATACCAGCCGACTGGATTAAAAATACAAACGGGCCAGCGCTACCGTCCATAATAGGAACTTCTGACGAACTCACTTCCACAATTGCGTTGTCTACACCTAAGCCTGCCATCGCAGACAATAAATGCTCAACTGTAGAAACACGAACATCACCTTTCATCAGGGTGGTAGAGAGGGTCGTGTCGCCTACGTTCTCTGCATTTGCCAATATATCAACATTTGGCTCTATGTCTGTTCTACGGAAAATAATCCCCGTATCAACAGGAGCAGGCTTAAGTGTTAAATAGACTTTTTCACCGGTGTGTAAACCAACACCTGTTGCGCGAATTGCGTTTTTTAAAGTTCGCTGTTTGATCATCGAGAAGACGAAACTCCAATAGCGTACCAAAACCATGATTGTAATTTTGGTACTAAGTAAAAATTGACGGCAATGTTACCAGAGTTGTTATAGTGACAACAAACACCTGAATGCCAGCCCAACAGACCGAATATAAATTGCTTAGTTCGGATAAGTTGGGCAGAAATACGCCTTCCCTGTCAAATCAAGCGAGTTTTAATCTGCTTGGCGACGTAAAAATGCTGGAATATCAAGATATTCGAGATCTTTGTCATCCATTGGTTTTGGTTTCTGAACCGCTGCACCCATTGCCGACTGACCGTTGCCCGCAGAAACACGAGTTGACTGTTGCTTACGCATAACAGTAGGACGATCTAAGCTGTTGTAATCGGGTTTCGCTAAAGTATTTGCAATAGAGTTATCAATAACTTTGCTTACTTGCGCAGGTTTCGCGGCAGCGACCTCAGAAATATTCGTCAAACCAGTTGCCACAACAGTAACGCGAAGCTCACCAGACATATCTGGATCGATCACAGTTCCAACAACCACAGTTGCATCACCAGATGCAAACTCTTCAATGGTGTCACCCACTTCGGAGAATTCACCCAAGGATAAATCCATACCTGCGGTGATGTTAACCAAGATACCGCGGGCGCCTTCAAGATTAATGTCATCCAATAAAGGACTACGGATAGCAGCTTCGGCGGCTTCACGAGCACGGTTTTCACCTTTCGCAAAACCGGTACCCATCATTGCCATACCCATTTCAGACATTACCGTGCGAACGTCTGCAAAATCGACGTTGATCATTCCAGGACGAATAATCAAATCTGCGATACCTTGCACAGCACCTAATAAAACATCGTTAGCTGCTTTGAAAGCGTCTAACAAAGACGTTGAACTACCCAACACAGACAATAATTTTTCATTTGGAATGGTAATCAGCGAATCCACTCGTTCTTCAAGCTCGGCAATACCTAGCTCGGCTATTTTCATGCGCTTTTTACCTTCAAATGGGAAAGGCTTGGTCACAACCGCAACCGTTAAAATTCCCATTTCGCGAGCAATTTCTGCTACCACTGGAGCACCACCGGTACCAGTACCACCGCCCATGCCAGCGGTGATGAATACCATGTCGGCACCATTTAACACTTCAGCAATTCGATCACGATCTTCCATTGCAGCTTGGCGACCCACATCTGGATTCGCACCAGCGCCAAGACCTTTGGTCATACCCTGACCTAGCTGTAAGACTGTTTTAGTGTCAACATTTTTAAGTGCTTGAGCGTCGGTGTTTGCACAAATAAATTCTACGCCTTCAATATCGCTTTGAATCATGTGCTTGACGGCATTACCGCCACCGCCACCAACTCCAATCACTTTAATCACTGCATTCTGAGGAATGCTGTCAACCAGCTCAAACATAACGTCCCCTCTCTAATTTTAATTAAATTTTTTTGCTTTGCCCTGATGAACTTTTTCAAAAACAAATTCGGTACTTACATATTTGAATCAAACCACTTTTTAATTCTGCCCCATAAATTATTGGAATTTTTTTCCGCAACGCGCTCTCCGCCACTGGCTTGAGCTTTTAATCCGTACAATAAAAGTCCAACACCGGTGGAATAAATTGGGTTATCAACAATATCCGTTAAACCGCGAATATTTTGTGGTGCACCTAAACGTACAGGCATATGGAAAATTTCTTCGGCTAATTCCACAGCACCTTCCATTTTGGCAGTACCTCCGGTCAAAACGATTCCCGCCGCTACTAAATCTTCATAACCACTGCGTCGCAGCTCCGCTTGCACCAAGGTAAATAATTCATCGTAGCGAGGCTCAACAACCTCGGCTAAAGCCTGACGAGATAAATCACGAGGTTTGCGATCGCCAACACTTGGTACCTTTATGCTTTCATCATCGCCTGTGAGTTTAGCGAGCGCGCAAGCGTATTTAATTTTAATTTCTTCAGCGTGAGGTGTTGGAGTGCGTAACGCCATCGCAATATCGTTAGTTACCTGATCACCAGCAATAGGGATAACACCGGTATGACGAATTGCACCTTCACTAAATACTGCGATATCTGTAGTGCCGCCACCAATATCAACCAAACACACACCAAGCTCTTTTTCGTCTTCAGTTAATACCGAATAGCTGGATGCAAGCTGCTCTAAAATAATATCTTCGACTTCTAATCCGCAGCGACGAATACATTTTTCTATATTCTGTGCCGCGTTTACTGCACAGGTTACTAAGTGTACTTTTGCTTCGAGTCGAACTCCCGACATACCTAAAGGTTCTTTAACACCTTCTTGATCGTCGATTAAATATTCCTGCGGCAGTATGTGCAGGATTTTTTGATCCGCTGGAATTGCCACAGCCTGAGCTGCATCGATAACACGTTCCAAATCTTGGTCTAAAACTTCACGATCTTTAATGGCAACAATGCCGTGTGAATTCAAGCTATTAATGTGACTGCCAGCAATACCTGCGTATACGGAATGTATTTGGCAACCCGCCATTAATTCAGCTTCTTCAATAGCACGCTGAATTGATTGCACTGTAGACTCAATATTAACTACAACGCCTTTTTTCAATCCGTTAGATCTGTGAGAGCCGATACCTATAATTTCTAGGTCACCATCAGGCGATACTTCACCCACGATTGCCACCACTTTCGAGGTGCCAATATCGAGACCAACAATCATTCGGTTGTCGTGGGCTTGCGCCATCTTTAATAAACCTTTGTGTAAATAATTTTTCTAAACAAGAAACTACTAGCGTTCGAGAGAATTATCTCGCTTTTCATTCCAACTAACCGCGATACCGTTGGTATAACGTAAATCGATGGTGTTTATATTTTCTACTTTATCGTTTAAATCAGCTTGGTAGACAGCAATTAGTCTTTCAAGTCGAGATTCCAGATTTTTTTTCCCTAATTTAATTTTAAGACCATTGCTTAAAATCATTTGCCAACTGTGGTCAATGGTTAACTCAAGCTGAGTTGGATGCAAACCTTCATTGGACAATATTTTACTGAAGCTCATAAACGCCTCAGCGACTTTTATTTCCGAGTCTGTAGGTCCACTTAAACGAGGTAAATTACTCAACGCGGAGTTATCACCAATAATAATTTTCTCACCTGCTGGGTTTAAAAAACCAGTGTCTCCCCAGCGCGCGATTGCGGTTTCTTCAACAACAGCAACACGAAGCTTATCCGGCCATTGCCTAGACAGTGTTACCTGCGCAATCCAAGGGTCTTGCTCTAGTTGTTTTTTAAGGGCATTCAAGTCCAAGCTTAAAAAACTTTCATCAACCAATGGCGCAACTAAACGCTCTAAATCCGCGACGGATACCTGTTTTAATTCACCATCGATTAAAACCGCTGTCACCGATCTATCTGTAATTTCCGTGACCTTTTCGCGTATAAAAACACCAATAAATATCGCACCAACTATAAGCATAGAAAACACGCAAAAGCGAATGATCCATGCTAACAATACAGCTCCACTAAAAGAGCTTTCGCCATTACTTGTAGAACGACGTTTCTTTCGCGTTGCTCCAGTTTTATTTTTTACACGAGAGCTTTCACGCTTAAAATGTGTTTGTGACGTTCTATCCAGAACTGCAGTCGTCACTCGTTTTTACCTCAATGTTTCTTCGAGAATAGCAAGACACAATTGTCCAAAATCTTTTCCTGAAGCGCGAGCAGCCATTGGCACTAAACTGTGGCTGGTCATACCGGGAACTGTATTGACTTCTAACAAATAAAAATTACCTTTGTCATCGGCCATAAAATCAACTCGGCCCCAACCTTTACCGTCAATACTTTCAAAAGCTTTAACGCTCAGCTGTGATAACTCAGACTGTTTCTCATCAGACAAACCGCATGGAATTAAATATCGCGTATCTTCCGAAATGTACTTTGCGTCGTAGTCGTAAAATACATTGTCTGTCTCAAGTTTAATTGCCGGCAAACTCTGACCCGATAAGATAGCAACCGTATATTCCGCACCAACGATTAATTGCTCAGCAAATACTTTAGAATCGAATTTGCTTGCCAACTCATAGGCGTTTTTTAATTCTTCCGCCGAATGTACCAATGACATTCCGATGCTAGAGCCTTCGTGAGCCGGTTTAACCATGGCTGCGCCGTTTAACGCCTCCATGGTTACCTGCCAATCGCTATTCTCATTTAATTCGACAAAAATAGGAGTTGGTAACGCTAGCGATCGCCAAATGTGTTTGCATTTCAATTTATCCATCGCAAGAGCAGACGCTTGTACACCGCTACCGGTGTAGGGAATATTTAAAAACTCCAGCAAACCTTGAATGGTTCCGTCTTCGCCACCTTTACCATGTAGTGCAATAAAAGCTCGATCCATCGCCGCAACCATAATATTTTCTACGGCTTTTTCTTGCACATCGATCGCGACAACATCTAATCCTAAACCTTGTAATGCTTTATAAACGGCCTGTCCGCTTTCAAGAGAAACTTCTCTTTCAGCAGACATACCGCCGTACAAAACACCAACGCGACCAAATTTATTTTGCAGTTCAACAGACATAAATTTCAAACGCCTACTTCAGCTTGCGCTTCACTAATTCTTTAGCCAGTGTTCCAACATTTCCTGCACCCTGAGTAATTACAATATCTCCGGGTTGAACAATTTCTCTGATAACTTCTGGAACACCTTCAATACTTTTTACAAAAATAGGGTCTACCTGACCGCGAAGTCGAATACTGCGGCTTAAATGTCGTCCATCGGCTCCGGTAATAGCTTCTTCTCCGGCGCTGTACACTTCTAACAAAATCAACACATCTACCGTAGAAAGAACTTCTACAAAATCCTCGAATAAATCGCGCGTACGGGTGTAACGATGTGGCTGATAAATCATTACTAATCGACGCTCTGGCCAACCTGAACGAACGGCATCAATAGTCGCCTGTACTTCACGAGGGTGATGACCATAATCGTCCACCAACATCGCACTCCCTTCGTTGATCTCTAGCTCGCCGAAAACTTGGAAGCGACGACCAACACCGGAAAATCCCGATAATCCTTTTTGAATAGCTTCATCACTAATGCCTTCATCTACAGCAACCGCAATTGCAGCTAAAGCATTCAACACATTGTGTTTGCCAGGCATATTCAAAAATATTTCTAACGGTTCGTTACGATCAGGAATTTCTACCTTAAACCGCGTTGTCATCGCTTCTTGCTGAATATCGATAGCTCGAAAATCACAGTTTGCATTTAAGCCATAGGTCAATACTGGTCTTGCAACATCTGGAATTATTTCGCTGACAACGTCATCGTCACCGCACAAAACCGCTAAACCGTAAAACGGTAAATTGTGTAAAAACTCCACAAAGGTCTTTTTTAGACGAGAAAAATCACCTTCGTAAGTATCCATGTGATCGGCGTCGATATTGGTTACAACCGCAACCATCGGTTGCAAGTGTAAAAATGACGCGTCACTTTCGTCTGCCTCTGCAATTAAGTAGCGGCTCTGACCTAATTGGGCGTTAGTACCTGCGCTATTTAATAATCCACCAATAACGAATGTGGGGTCGCGTTCTGCGGCAGCGAATATAGACGCGACAAAACTGGTAGTGGTTGTTTTTCCATGAGTTCCCGCCACAGCAATACCATGGCGATAGCGCATTAATTCGCCCAACATTTCAGCACGTCTAACCACAGGAATGCGGTATTCTCGGGCGCTGATTAATTCTGGGTTGGATGAATCAATCGCCGTGGAATTAACAACAACGTCGGCACCAACCACATTAGCACCGTGATGCCCGATAAATATTTTTGCGCCCAAATCGGATAATCGCTGAGTTACATCAGACGCTTTTAAATCAGAGCCCGTTATCTGATAACCTTGATTCAATAGTACTTCGGCAATACCACACATGCCCGCACCACCGATACCAATAAAATGAATACGTCGAATACGGCGCATTTCTGGTACCTGATTAATTAAGGTGGAGTTTCCTGCCGGCATTATCGAGCTTCCTCTAAACTTGCAACCGCTAAAGTTTCGGCTGCATCAACCTGTGCGAGTTGTCGCGCACGGTTAGCCATTTCTAATAATTGTTTAAAGTCGCTAAATGCAGACTTAATTTCTTGCGCAAATCGTTCTGGGTTTAAATCTTTTTGCTGACACAATTTTCCAGCGCCCGCATCTACCAACCATTTTGCATTCTGAGTTTGATGATCATCTATCGCATGAGGAAATGGCACCATCAAAGCAGCACAACCAGCAGCGGCTAATTCCGAAACAGTTAATGCGCCCGAACGACAAATAATAAAATGTGCCCAAGCATAGGCCTGCGGCATATCGTCAATATAAGGTTGTACCTGAATACTTTCGCCCAACGAAAGATTGACTTTTTCGTAGGCTTTTACCGTCTCGTCGAAATTTTTACCACCGCACTGATGCAAAACTCGAATCTTTTTACAGAAGCTTGGGTCTTGTTCAGTCAAAATCGCCAAAGCTTGGGCGGTTTGTTCATTTAACGCTGTCGCGCCTAAACTGCCACCAAGAATTAACAAGTGAAATTCTTCCGGCGGGTAAGCTCCCCAGCGATGTTTTGGATCATCAACCTGGCAAATCTCAGCACGTACTGGATTGCCAACAACACTTGCTTTTGCGAATACTCCCGGAAAAGCGGTAAATACTTTATTGGCAATTCGCGACAACAACTTATTGGTTGTTCCAGCGACGGCATTTTGTTCGTGAATAATTAATGGAATCCCGGATAATTTTGCCGCCACACCACCTGGGCCTGCGGCAAATCCTCCAAAACCTAAAACAATATTCGCGTGTCGCTTTGCCAAAATTTTCTTTGCTTGTAAAACGGCTTGTAAAATTAACAAAGGCGCTTTGAGTAAACTCTTCAAACCTTTGCCACGTACGCCTTCTATTTTTATGTAATCGATCTCAATGCCAGCTTTAGGAACTAAAGACGATTCCAATCCGCGCTCAGTACCTAACCAAGTTACCGAACAACCTCTGGCAATTAATTCTCTCGCAACGGCTAACGCAGGATAAATATGCCCGCCCGTGCCACCGGCCATAATTACGGCGTGATTGTTATTACTATTCATCACGCTTGAACCTCAGCAAGAGTTTTCGGCGGTTGCTTTAATTCTTTTTGCACACGAAGCAACAAGCCAATTTGCATCATGCTCGCTACCAAACTACTGCCGCCGTAGCTAATAAAAGGAAGTGTCAATCCTTTGGTGGGCAAAAAACCAGCGGCTACGCCAATATTAATAAATGCTTGGCAAGCGATCATCACGCCAACGCCGTAAGCAATAAAACAAGCAAAATCGGCGTCTTGATTGATGGCTTCTTTCGCCAACATAAAGGCTTTAGCCACCAGTGCAGCAAAAACTAAAATAACCAAAATAGCGCCAACAAAACCAAATTCTTCGGCGATTATGGAAAAGATAAAATCCGTATGGGCTTCAGGCAAAAAAAACAATTTCTGGATACTATTGCCAAGTCCCAAACCAAACCACTCACCGCGACCAAAACCAATTAAAGATTGCGACAACTGGTAACCACTCGAAAACTGATCGGCCCAAGGATCTAAAAATGTTTTGATTCGCTCTAATCGCCACGGTGTTTGCCAAACCAATAAAGCAAACGCACCCAACGCAATAAACGACATCAAAAAGCACTGCCACAGGCGAATTCCTGCAATAAACATCATCGCCATGATGGCCATTACCAAAACAGCTGTAGTACCCAAGTCGGGCTCAGCCAAAATTAATGCTGAAATTACTGCTAATACGGCGAGCGGTTTAAATATCGCTGCCCAATTTGCTTTGATACTTTCTTGCCACTTAGAAAAATAGCTAGCGAAGAAAATCAAACAACAAAACTTAGCCAGTTCAGATGCTTGAATATTGATCGAGCCAAGTCTTAACCATCGTCGTCCATGATTAATCTCGACTCCGATCAACAACACCAACACTAGCAACGCAATTCCAACAATCAGCATAAGCCAGCCAAAATCTCGCCATAGCTTTAAAGGAATGAGAGCAACCACCAAACAGGCAAAAGCCCCTAATCCAGTGAAAATAATGTGACGCCGTGAGAAATACCAAGGGTCGCCATAATTTTCGTTGGCAAAACTTATGGACGCGGATGCAACCATAATAATTCCAATACTGACGAGAATTGCAGTCAAAATCAGTAGTTGTTTATCAGCAAATAAACCTTGTAGAGGATTCTCTATTTGGAGTTTATTTTTACCAACTGACAAGGCATTAATCATCGAGGGCCTCCACCGCAGTGGCAAACACTTGGCCTCGATGGTGATAGCCCGAGAACATGTCAAAGCTGGCGCAAGCCGGTGACAACAAAACACAATCACCTGTCTTTGCTATTTTTGATGCGTAAATCACTGCACTTTCTAGCGAATCTTGTTTGGTAACCGATTGAGAAAAATCTTGATCGGATGAATAACCCAAACGCAGGGCCGCCGAAATTTTGTCAGCGTCTTCGCCAATTAAAATAAATGCCTTCACTTGAGGAATAACAATTGGCAGCAACTCTTTAAAATCAGCGCCTTTACCTTGGCCACCAAGAATGACAATCAACTTAGATTCATTTGAAAGTTCGGGCAGTAACCCTTTTACGGCAGCCAGAGTCGCGCCAACATTAGTCGCTTTCGAATCATTAATGTATTTAACACCGGCAACTTCTTTTACGACTTGGCAACGATGATCAAGACCCGTAAAGCTTTTCAAAGCTTCCATGGATTGTTCATTTAACACACCCATAGTTTTTACGAGCGCCATAGCTGCGAGGGCATTTGCAGCATTATGTAAACCAGCAATTTTAAGTGCTTTGGTATTTAACCAAAAATGTGAGCCCTCACTTAAAAATCTCTCACCTTGTGACTCAGAAATTCCAAACTGATTAAAATCCGGCTTATTTAAGCCAAAACTGTACTGCTTAACGCCCTCTGTTATGGGGCCTTGGGTTAAAACATCTTCACGATTAACAACGCGATTTTTAGCACCAAAATAAATTCTCATTTTGGCTGCGTGATAACCCATAAAATTATCGTAGCGATCTAGATGATCACGACTCACATTTAAAACCGCTGCCGCATGAGCGTTTAAAATTTTTGTGGTTTCAAGCTGAAAACTCGACAACTCTAAAATATAGAAGTCAGGTTTTTCTTTACTTAATAAATCTAGAGCGGGAATACCGATGTTGCCGCCAACATGAACTTTTAGTCCACCAGCGGTTGCCATTTCACCAACCAGTGTAGTAACAGTGGTTTTTCCATTGGAACCCGTAATTGCAACTATCGGAGCATTTGCATGACGCGCAAATAAGTCGATATCACCAATAATATCGACTCCGTGTTGACGAGCATCATCAAACATCGGATCAGCAATAGAAATTCCTGGACTGACAATAAGCTGGGCAAAATCAATAAAATCTTTTGATTTTATGTTCCCAAGTACCGGCTTGTGATCAACAAACTCAGCCAAAAACTCGTTAATTCCGGGTGGAGTTTCGCGCGTATCAAAAATTACAAATCGTTCACCACGACTTTTCAAAAAGCGAGCAACAGACAACCCCGTTGAGCCAAGCCCAACGATCGCTGTTAATTTATTGGTCGCAATCATAGTCATGATAATTATTTGTATACCGTCTTAACGTAGTTTTAATGTCGCCAAACCAAATAACACCAGCATTACTGTAATAATCCAAAATCGGACAATAACGCGCGGCTCAGGCCAGCCTTTTAACTCAAAATGATGATGCAGCGGCGCCATTCTAAAGATACGACGACCGGTTAATTTGTAAGAACCAACTTGCAAAATAACCGACACGGTCTCCATTACAAAAACACCGCCCATAATAAAAAAGACTATTTCGTGGCGGACAATTACCGCCACGGTGCCAAGTGCCGCACCTAAAGCCAGAGCGCCCACGTCACCCATAAATACTTGTGCCGGATAGGTGTTAAACCATAAAAAACCGAGTCCCGCGCCAACTAAAGCCGCGCAAAACACAACCAGCTCACCAGAACCGGGAACACTTGCGATGTGCAAATAATTTGCGAACTCGGCGTGGCCAACTAAGTACGCAAAAATACCCAAAGCAGAACCGACCATCACCGTCGGCATAATCGCCAAGCCGTCTAAGCCATCGGTAAGGTTCACCGCATTGCTCGAACCGACAATGACAAAATAAGTAAGTACAACGTAGAAAACGCCTAGATCAAGCGCTACATTCTTAAAAAAAGGAACGAATAATTGAGTTTCTGCTGGTACCTGCGCTGTTACGTATAAAAATACCGCCGCGCCAATACCTGCGACCGATTGCCAAAAATATTTCCAACGCGCAGGTAAGCCTCTAGAATTTTTTTCAACAACTTTTCGATAATCATCTACCCAACCAACTGCACCAAAAATGGCAGTCACAACTAAAATCACCCAAATAAATCGGTTGTCTAAATCGGCCCAAAGTAATGTGCTAATGAAAATAGCCGCAAGAATTAAGGTTCCTCCCATGGTGGGAGTTCCTGATTTACTTAAATGACTTTGCGGACCATCATTTCGAACTGCTTGACCTATTTGTAACAAATTTAATTTGCGAATCATCCACGGACCTAGCAGCAGCGAAATCGCTAACGCCGTTAAAACGCCTAAAATCGCACGTAGGGTTATGTATTGGAAAACCGAAAAGCCTCTGGCAAAACTTTGCAAGTATTCAAATAGCCACACTAGCATCAGTTGATACTCCCACCAGCAATGATTTTTACAACGTCTTCCATTTTGGTACTGCGTGAACCCTTAACTAAAACTGTATAATTTTCTTTCAAAATACCCATCAAATAATCGATCAACATCTGTTTACTTTCGAAATGCTGGGCATTTTCACCAAATTCTTGCGCTGCAAAACGACTTAAAATACCGCAAGTCAAAAGCGAACTAACGCCTAACTGCTTTGCGTATGCACCCACCTCTTGATGCCAAGTTACGGCATTTTCACCGAGCTCCCCCATATCACCGAGTACTAAAATTTTAGCTCCCGCGTAACTTGCGAGCACCTTAATAGCTGACTTAACACTGCCCGGATTAGCGTTGTAGGTGTCATCAATAACAACTGAACCACCGAGTCCTGCCTTTAGCATCAATCGACCATTAACAGCGGTGAACTCGGTGAGACCAGCAACAATATTTCCTAAACTGACACCAGCAGCCAACGCGCATGCTGAAGCAGCGACTGCATTGGTAATATTCGAATCACCCAATACACCGAGCTCAACAGCAACTTGACCAACAGGCGTGTTTAACTTAAATCGTGCACAGCCATTTTTTTTGAATTCGATATTACTTGCGTAAAAATCCGCCGCTGCATTATTTTGGCTAAACAAATAACGAGGTTGATCACCTAGATTTGCTAGCCAAAAGTCAGCGTAGTCGTCATCAAAATTTACAATGGCTAGACCGCCAGCTTTTAAATTAGAAAATATCTCGCCTTTGGCTTTAGCAATTCCATCCACAGAGCCAAAACCTTCTACATGCGATGGCAAAACATTATTTACCAACGCCACGTCCGGCTTTGCTATCGATGATAAGTAATCAATTTCACCAGGATGGTTTGCGCCCATTTCAATAACTGCGTACTCATGATCTGATTCCAAACGCAGCAATGTGATCGGCACACCGATTTCGTTATTAAAATTTCCTGCTGTTGCTAGGGTATTACCTGCTTTTGATAAAATACTGCTAAGCATCCCTTTTACTGTGGTTTTTCCACAACTGCCGGTGATAGCCACCAAAGGTTTTGCCCACTTTTCTCTTGCCAAACTGGCCATATTGCCAAAGGCTAAAGTGGTATTTTCAACCAAACAATAAGGCAAAGTCGTATCGACCATTCGATCGACCAATAATGCTTGCGCACCGGACTTTTCTACCTGTGATAGAAAATTGTGTCCGTCAAAATTTTTGCCAACAAGCGCAACAAAAAAATCCCCTTCATTAACAGATCGCGAATCTGTAGAAACTGTTGTTACCGTAATGTCGTCTCCAACAAGTTTTCCACCGGTTGCGGCTGCAATTTCACTCAACAGTAATTTCATAATGCCATTGCCCTCTGCGATAAAATTTCACGAGCAACAGCACTGTCTAAATGATTTAAACGTTCTGTCCCGACAATTTGATAATCTTCGTGTCCTTTTCCGGCAATTAACACGGTGTCTTGAACTTGCGCTATTTCGATGGCCTTTCTAATTGCCGATTTGCGATCTAATTCGACGATAACGTTTTCTGGATACTGAAAACCTTCAAAAATATCGCCAACAATTTGTTGTGGAGACTCTGTTCTTGGGTTGTCATTGGTAACGATAATTTGATCGCTATATTGTTCGGCGATAGTAGCCATTTCTTTTCGTTTGCCACGATCGCGATCACCGCCACAACCAAAAATACAAATTAATTCGCCATTACAATGCACTTGCGTAGCGGCTAATGCTTTCGCCAAGCCATCGGGTGTATGCGCATAATCAACAATTACCGTTGGTAAACGTAAGTCGTTATCAACCACTTCCATTCTACCGGCGACGGGCCGAAGCTCAGGAATTACGCTCAGAACCTGTTCGAAGCTAACATCTTCAGCCAACAAGGTGGCTATAACACCCAATAAATTACTTAAATTAAACTCGCCAATTAATGCAGACGAAAAAGCAGATTGCCCTGTTGGTGTTACTAAAACGCCCTCAACACCTGAAGAGTGATAACGAGCATTTTTTACATAAACGTCGGCTTTGGGGTTCTCTACAGAATAGGTCAACCTAGTGGCACTACCAAGGTAGTGCGCAGCTAGCGTATCACCAACAGAATCATCAATATTGAAAATTGCGTTCTGAAGTTCCGGTCTTAAAAATAGCTTTTGTTTAGCGGCAATATAATTTTCCATTGAGCCGTGATAATCCAAATGATCACGACTTAAATTAGTGAATAGTGCTGAAGTAAAATTCAAACTATCTACTCGATACTGATCCAAACTGTGAGAAGAAACCTCCAAAGAAAGGAAGCTTATGTTCTTACTCATTTGTGCTATGTATCGTTGGGCACTAATAGCATCCGGTGTTGTAAAACCCGTTGATGTTAATGTGTTACCAAAAATACCCGCTCCTAAGGTTCCAATAACGCCGCAAGGCTGCTTCAACAAATTCCTAGCATTTGCGTAAAGTTGCGAGCAGGTAGTTTTTCCATTTGTGCCGGTTACACCAAATATTGATAAACTCTTCGCCGGAAATTCAAAAAATTTCGCAGCAATAAATGAGATTTTTTGCAATAAGTTGGGAATTTCGATCACCGAAACATCGCCAACATCTTTGATACGTTCCTTGGTATCGGCCTCAGATAATACCGCCACAGCTCCGGAGTGAATTGCCTGCTCGATATAATTTCTGCCATCAAATTGATGACCTGCTAGGGCAACAAAAACATCTCCGACACTAATTTTTCGACTGTCAGAAACCAAGTCTTTAGGGCAAATTTTCGCGGTAGTTTCTGGCAAAACCAAATTGGAAATATCAGCCAACAATTCGCTAAGATTCAGAGGGCTAGTCATGAAGAAAAGCCTCCTTTATCAGAACGATTTTCCGAGCGCGCGTGCAGTTGCGCAGATTTACTTGGAGGCACATCTAAAATTCGTAGCGCAGCTTCGGTAATTTTTCCAAACACAGGCGCAGCTACTTCACCACCAAAATATTTACCCGATTTTGGCTCGGAAATAACCGTAATAACTACAACTCTAGGATCATCTAGTGGTGCAAAACCCGCAAATAGTGCTCGATAGCGATCGTCGTCATAACCATTTTTGCCAATTAAATGCGCCGTTCCTGACTTACCGGCAGTTAAATAATTTTCGAGCTCTGCGCGTGAACCTGTACCACCTTTTTTTGTTACCGTGGCTAACATAGCTTTCATATCGCGAGCGATTTTTTCAGAAATTACCCGCTCTCCCACAGGCTCTTCTTGAATCTTTAAGAGTGAGACCGGCTTTTTAATTCCATCATTGGCAATCACGTTATAGGCTTGGGCCAACTGCAAAACACTCGCGGTAAATCCGTAACCAAATCCATAGTTAGCAATGGTAACTTTCGGCCACCGATCGTATTGAGGCAACTGGCCAAGCGTTTCTCCGGGAAAACCTGTGCCGGGGGATTGACCAAGCCCCACACGGTAGTACATATCTCGAATAGGTTGAGGCCCTGTCTTAAGCGCAATTTTTGTAGTACCAACCTGGCTGGACTTAGTAATAATTTTCGTTAAATCCATAATTCCGTAATTCACTGGGTCCAAAAAGGTCTTGCCACCAACGTGCAAATAACCAGGACTGGTATCAATTACAGAATTAATATTAACAACACCCTTTTCCATCGCAGCCATTATGCTAAAAGGCTTCATGGTTGAACCCGGCTCAAAGGGATCAACAAGTGCGCGATTTCGAATCTCGTCACTTTCTACTTCGCTACGATCATTCGGATTGAATGAAGGCTGATTAACGAGGGCTAATACCTCTCCGGTTTTGCTGTCTAGAACAATTGCCGATCCAGAGCGTGCATTATTCTCAATGACCGCGGCTTTTAATTCTTTGTACGCGAAATACTGCAAGCGTAAATCGATACTTAGTTGCAACTCTTTGCCAGCACTTGCGGGTTTAATCAAACCAACTTCGCGAATGACTTGTTGTTTTAAGTCTTTTTCGACGTGCCGCCAGCCAGACTCGCCAGATAAGTGATTGTCGTAAGCGAGCTCTAAACCCTCTAAACCATGGTCGTCAAAATCGGTGAAGCCAACGAGGTGAGCACTGATTTCTGCGGAGGGATAAAATCGCAAAAATTCCTGCTGCGAGTACACACCAGGAATTTTTATATCTAATATTTTTTGCGCCTCATCAGGCGGTAACCTGGGCCTGAGCGACATATAAAGTTTGTCTTTATATCGCTCAAGTTTGGATTTCAATTCGCTGTAACTGTAATCACTGGCCGTAGCCAAATCCGCCCAAGTTTCTGGGTGCTGATAAAGAATTTTTGGATTGACTTCTATAGAGAGCAACGGCGTGCTCACAGCCAAAGGTTCGCCATTGCGATCGGTTATGGCACCTCGGTATCCAAGAACAGGTTCTGAACGCAAGGTTCTTGCAGCGCCTTGAGACTGCAAAAACTCGAAACCACGCTCTTCTCCGGGAAGAATTTGTAAGCGAATAAGATGACTGGCCAATGCCGCAACTAAACCAAGCAATACTACCGCCGTGACGTAAAAACGCCACTTTGGCACTAGGACTGGTACCGCTTGAGCCCTAATTTTTTGAGTTGCTTGCTTAGCCACAGTTATCCGTTTATAAAATATAGGTTTTTTCAGTGATCGATAATTATCGAGCCACGATCACAATTTCTTTTGCATTAGGTGCCGACATTTTGAGCTCGTCCGATGCAATTTTTTCAACTCTCGCGTATGCAGCCCAGGTGCTCTTTTCTAAGAGATATCGCCCCCACTGCAACTGCAACTCCGACGATTTGGACTGTTCTTGCGCCAAGATATTGGTATTCATGCGCGTTATGTGGGTTGAATAAATCACCCCAAACGCCGAAGCCAATACAGCCAACCAAAGTAAACACACCAACGTAACCATCCAAGCACCGGGCTTAACAGTGTCTAACTTTGGATTAGGTTTAATCGGTGTATCCATCTCAAATTCCGTTACCGAAACACTTTTATCGAGTTACTGATTAATTCGTCGAGCAAATTTCACTCACCTGACCTGCTGTATGACAGGTACAAAAGAAAGCAGATTTACTTTAATTTTTCTGCAACTCTCATAATCGCGCTGCGTGAGCGAATGTTTTCATTCAACTCTTGCTCACTGGCTTTTTGCGCTTTACTAATTGATCTCAAGCGCTTGTTTAGTTGCTCATCTCTAATGGGTAAGCCCCTAGGTAATTGCTCGCCTTTCTCTTGTTTGCGAATAAACTGTTTAACAATCCGGTCTTCTAGAGAATGAAAGCTGATCACCACCAAACGGCCACCAACCGCTAATACTTCCAAGGCTTGATTTAACGCAGCCTCTAGATCACCCAATTCGTTATTAACATGAATACGAATCGCCTGAAACACACGAGTTGCTGGATTCTTACCCTTTTCCCAAGCCGGATTCGCCGCAGCAACTACCTCGGCAAGATCTGCGGTTCGAGTAAATGGTGTTTCTAATCTGCGCTGGGCAATCGCTCGGGCAATTCGCTTAGCGAAACGCTCTTCACCGTAGGTTTTAAACACCCAGACCATATCTTGCTCAGAAGCAGAGTTAACCCAGTCACTGGCACTCATTCCTGAGGTGGTGTTCATTCGCATATCCAGAGGGCCATCGTGAGTAAAGCTAAAACCTCGTTCAGCCTGGTCTAGTTGTGGCGAAGACACACCCAAATCGAGTAAAACACCCTGCACTTCACCAACTTTTGAACGCTCTGCAAGCAACGGTTGCATTTCGGCAAAGGAGGCATGTGCTATTTCAAACCGTTTATCTTCAGAAAACTTTCGAGCGTCGGTTATTGCTTGCGGATCTTTATCAATGGCAAGTAAATGACCTTGCGAATTGAGTCTTGATAGAATTTGTTCGGAGTGGCCACCTCTACCGTAGGTGCCATCGACGTAATAACCATCATCGGTAATAACCAATGCCTCTACGGCTTCTTTAAGAAGCACCGAATAGTGTTCTTGAGACATATAAGATTTACCTAGAAACTCAACGACATCATTTCTTCGGGCATAGCGTCGTCACTTTCAGAGTCCAATCGCTCAAAGAATTGCTCTTCACCCCACAACTCAAGATTCTTACCTTGACCAATCAACATAACTTTTTTTTCCAAGCCCGCGTAATCTCGTAATGTCGGTGGAATCAAGATCCGACCACCTTCATCCAACTCGAACTCACTGGCATAACCAATCATCAATAACTTAGCCTTACGAGCCGTCTTATTGAATGTTGGCAGAGCTTCGATCTTCGGTAAGATTTCATCCCATTGAGGTTTTGGGTACATCAGCAAACATCGATCTTGGGTATGCGCTGTTAGCACAATGTTACCGGCACAAACGTCATTCAATAACTCACGCGTACGGGTAGGAATAGCCACCCGGCCTTTCGCGTCCATATTGATGAGTTGGTTGCCGAGGAACATTTACCACCGAGAGAGTCGCTAACTCCACAAAAATACACTATTCACCACTTTTTCCCACTAATGCACACTATAAGTGGCATCTACTTAAAGTCAAGTTGGGTAGAATTGTTTAGCGCGTTGATTGCATTGGAAAAATTCAAATTTGAGGAGTAAACGACATAACAGGAAAATTTTAAATAAATTAGGGGTCCATTAGCTTGTTCTATTTTTCTTTAAAAACAACAAGTTAGAACCATCATTAAAATTTGGGATTAAGAAGAAAAAAATTATTAAAGAATTTTTGCGATAATTTCGCAAAAATGTAAACAAGAGTAAAAGTGAATACACACTTTCACTAATATGCTGATAAAAAAAGCAACAAATTTAATTTGATTAAAAATCAATCTAAAAGTTTGTATGCACTAACTTACAGTTGAATCGCAGCCAGCAAAGGAAGCGCTCTCGATCATTCAGTGCGGAGATTAAAAGAGCGTAATTTAACCAAATTTTGGTATTAGAACGCCGATTAAAAACGCTCATTTTGGTGTTTTTATATCGATAGTTAGAAAAATCAGAGCCTTTTTTATAACAAAAACAAATTAGTTTTTAAAAAATCTTCTAGGAAAGGAATCAAAACCGATCAAAAATACGCCAAAAAAGGCTCTGAGAACAACGCGCAAGATAGAGATTATATAAGGCGGGTAAATACTTAGATAAAAACTAAGGTTTTATACAGTGTGGAAGATAGCGCGATAGATCCTGGGTAATGATTTGGGTATCTTCGCGAACCGAAATTCCCGCAGCCTGATCATTTATCAACCACGAACCAATCAGTGTGTAATTGCCGTCAAATTGAGGGAGAGGTTCGTAAGCCTGAAAAATATAGCCTTCGTCCCCGTAAGGGCCATCTGATTGAAAGGTAACCTTTCCATCATTAACGATGCTCACGTTAGCGCCTTCGCGGGCAAAAATCGGCTTCTTAACAAAATGCCTCAGTCCCGCATCGATCGCCGCTTGCTCCGAAAAAAAACAAGGCAGTAGATTCGGGTGACGGGGAAACATCTCCCACAATAATGGAAGTAGTGCTTTGTTAGATACGAGCGCCTTCCAGGCTGGTTCTAGCCAACGAACACCTGCCTCATCAAGATGCTCGGCAAAATCTTCCCTGAGCATAAACTCCCAAGGATACAATTTAAACAACACATCAATGACTTGATCAGAAGAGTCCGTAAAAACCGACCGTTGCTCAGACTCTAGATAGCCCAAGCCAATATCCTCTACATAAACAAACTCGCTATCTAAACCAGCTTCTCTAGCACAGTCCTCTAGGTATTGAACGGTTCCGCGATCTTCATCGGTGTCTTTACAGCAGGAAAAATGAAACAGATTCTGTTGATAGTGCTGCGATAAAAATCGGAAACGATCGATTAGCTTTTCCTGAATAGAATTGAATTGATCGCTTTGATTGGACAACTCAGCAGAACGAATCTTATCCTCTAGCCATAACCATTGCCAAAAGCCTGATTCGTATAAGCTTGTCGGTGTATCGGCGTTGTTTTCGAAGAGTTTGGCCGGTGAGCTGCCGTTGTATGCGAGATCGAGCCGAGAATATAAGCTCGGTTCTTTTTGCTTCCAGGAATTTCGAACCAAATCCCACTGATCGCGTGGAATTTGAAATAAAGCCATAAGCTCTTCGCTGTCAACGACTCGATCGACAACCTGCAAACACATCTGGTGAATCTCCTCGGTGGGAGATTCGATATCGCGCTCAATCTGCTCTAGGGAGAACTCGTAATACGCCGTCTCGTCCCAGTAGGCTTGGCCATACATGGTGTGGAATTTAAATCCAAACTCTAATGCCAAGCCTTGCCAGTCATTTCGCTCCCGCGTCTTAATTCGACGCACAATTAACCGCCCCAACCGCCTTTAGATGAACCCCAACCACTTTTCGACGAGCTACTACTCCAATTCGACTTGGCGGCAACAGTCGATCCAAAACCACCGCGAGCGATTGTCTTAGTAACCTTAGGTTTTGGTTTAAACGCAGAATCATCTACCCGGATTGATCCGTACCGACTCGGGCCATACACGTAGCCATCAACAGAAGACCATTGGCCGTAAAATGGAGAGTGCCTTGAGTAAGAGGTATAAAGTGGCGCGGTTTGATAGCGTCTACGGTCGGTAATGTCGTCGATAACATTCGCTAAAATAAAGCCTGCCATGGCTGGAACAAACCAACTCTGCCCACTTGGCGCTTGGTAAGGAACACAGTTTCGCTCACCAAACTCGTAGGTGCAGGACTCAAGCGTGGAGTATTTGGGGCCGGATTCACTGGCTTTACCAAGAGCTTCGTTATACGCGGCCTGGCAGGTTTCAGCTTGTTCGGGATTTTGACTGATGCAGTCGGAGGCATCGCTGTATACAACCCCTTTTTCACCGCCATCTGAACAGGCAACTAAGGTCGCTGCCGCAACAGACACAACAATTGGTTTTAAGTGCGTAGTAAGTATTGAGCCAATAGTAGATTGGTCGAGCTTGCGCATTCGCTGCAAATTAATTGAACGAGTTCTCTTCATGATTCACGCTCCAATTAATAGGTCATGCAGGCCGCGTTTAATAAACCTACGGCGATAGATGTACCGCCTAGCATAATACCCGCTGAGATTTCATTATCATTAATACGTTGAACGAGTTTGGGCATAAACACAAAGCGTACAATTACAAAAGCTATTAACTGCGCAATTAATGCAACAACCGCCCAAATAGTGTAATCAATGATCGATACAGAATTACTTGCGGCACTGGCTAACGCTAAACAAAACCCAATAATTGCTCCTGAGAAACCCACAGCGGCGGCAATGTTTTTTTCTTCTTTAACAAGTTTCCACTCATCGTGAGGGGTAAACCAAGCGTAAATTGCTTTAAATAAGAAGAGAAATACCAAAGAGATCGCAAAATAAAGGGCAAAATTACCCAGACCGAGTAGAGAGTTTTGCAAAGCTTCCATACACTTATCCCGAATTCATTCTAAAAATAATTTTTAATCATCAATCAAACTAAATTTTGAGGTGACTCTAATTTATTGAGAGTAATTAACCCAGAGCACCCGGCGATGTAAAAATACGCCACCAATTCTGGCAATGATACGTCATTGAGATGGTATTGAAATTATATTTTCATTTCTTACCACTGAATGAATCAAAAGAGAATCGACCAGTAATTTTTTGAAACAGCCTTAGAAACCCCGCCCAATATAAAACGGGACTATTCAATAAACACTGTGTTTTAAGATGCACTTTAAAATAATTACTCTGTAAAAAATGGTGCACTACCCAATAATATCAATATCCGAAACCATTAAATCAAAGCCAGTGCTTTTTACTACGCAGCGATCGTAATTGTTATCAATGATTTTTTCTTCGGCAGAAATCATTGCATATTCAACCAACCCATCTTCAATAACGCGCTCGTACAGCATAACAAACTGATCAGTTTCAGAGGTTTTGCCCTTTTCCATGTAGGTTGTTTCTGTCATTGCCACCGGCGGAGATTCTGACCCGGTACTAGTCCACAAGCGAGAAAATTGCTCACCTTCTAAACTGAAAGATTCTTGGCTAACGCCCGATTTCAATAACTGATCCCAATCGCGTTGACTCCCGATACCCTGAGTATCGTAAAAATACCAAAGTTGAACGTTGGTAATATTTTCTTCGGACTCGCCACCGGAAAGGACAACCTGTAAAAATCCATCATCGTCGGTGTAAAAACGCAAAATAACAGAATCGTCATCCATCACGACGCGGCCAACTGCCTGAATAAACTGAGTTCTGGCAACACCTTCTACGGTTAACTTTGGCTCTATTAAACGCATTCTTAGTTCATCTAAGTTAAATGCGCCGCCCAATCGTAAACCCATAATTTCAGGAACCAAGCGTTGGGCGGGGTTTTCTTTAGATTTTCCAAACAGTTTACTGAACATTTATACCGCTCCAATCAATAAATTGAATACGCTCATCCGCAATGTAATAAATCACATACCCAGGTTTGACTTGTTCATTGAGTTTTGGGTTTAAAGAAATTTGCCAGTTAGACGGATCGGCAATAGCAATGAGCGTTGCATCAAAAGATCGTTTTAAATACAAAAATAAGTCTTCAACACTTAATTCTCGTTCAAAATTAAAACGTAACGAATATTGAGTCATGCCTTTATCGACATTCAATAATTCATGATGCAAAAAGCTAGAACCGGGATCAACCGCAGCTTTGGCCATCATTTCGACGGCAACAGAGGGGAGACACTCCACATTAGGACAGTGCTTATTGAGCAACAACCCTAAAGACTCTTCTGAAAAATACGCGATGGAATGCGCTGTGGGATTTTTGCTGTGGCAATACAGTGCCGTGGTAAGAGTAATATCATCGTCTGGATTATCGATAATTATGGTAGCCGCCTTATCGATGGAGGCTCTCTCCATATCCGAATCACTAGTAAAGCTTTCAGCTCGAACAAATCCAATATCGTTTGGTAGTGGATTTTCAATATCGACTCGTACACAAAGAACAATATTCTTAGGTTTGTCTTGGTGTTCCATTTCACGCAGCAACAATCGCAGCAACTGCAACGTGCGAGCTCCATTCCAGCCAATTACGACAATATGATCTTGATAATGCAAAGTTTTTAATCCTTTTACGCCACGATGCCACTGAAAAGAAATAAACGCCGCAATACGTCCAACCGCCAAACCAAAGAGACTAAGTCCAACGGGAATAACAAACAGCGATACTGCATAACGCCCGGCAACAGTTGTTGGTGAAAAATCACCGTAACCTACGGTCGATGCAGTAACCATCATCCAGTAAAAAAAAACACTAAGATCGGTGATAGCTGCCTCACCGCTTAGTCGTAATAGTACCCAGCTTATAAAAAAATAAGCCGCGATGACCAACACAAAAGTTTGCCAGCGCAGCTCTAGAAAATGCCGGATTAACAATTTTCGTAAATAGTTAAACACGTGCATTTGTTATTTTGCCAAAATCCTCGCGAGTTCATCGCTAGCAGACTTGTTGCCACCATTAATGCCGGCTTCGCGTAAACGTTTTTCGAGTGCATCGCCCGATTCTGCTTCCGCAAGCTCGCCGGCAGCTTCAAGCTGAGCTTGACGCTCTTTTTGACGATCTTGAATTCGACTCAGCGATTCTGCTGCGGTTTTCATCTTGCTGTTTGCGCCCATATGGCGTGAAGACACAGCCGTTTGTGCTTTTTGAACAGACTCAGTGGCTTTTACCATATCCACTTGTTGTTCCATTTTACGAAGATTATTCTTCGCTTTTTCAATATTAGCTCTAAGTGCTTTTTCAGACTGATTGAATTGATCAACAAATTGTTGCTCGTTCTCAAGCTGGCCACTTAAATCAACCACACGTTGTGCGCAATCTAACGCTAATTGCTGGTCACCTTTTTCGTTGGCTGTAATGGCATGAGATTCATACTCAGACACAGATTGTTTTAGGCTTGCGACCTTTTGCTCAGCCAATTTACGTTTGGCCATAATTTGAGTCAGTGCAGTATCTGATCGGCGCAGCTCTTCTTTTGCCTCACGAATTTCTTGATCTAGAATACGCAATGCTTGACTATCAGCAACAGTCTCAGCAACTTCGTTCACACCGCCTTTCACTGCGGTCACTAATTTTCTCCAAACACTCATATGAACACCTCATTTTTCTCACGACAGCTAATGTCGTGGAATCAAAATTTATTGCAAATAATTTTCGTAAGCGTCTAAAAAACCTTCAATATTATCGAAAAGTGTTTCCACTTCGATTTTGATGCTTTCTTTATCGGATTGAGAAGAAAGCGCTCCGAAGGCGACGTAATATTCCTGCCCATCTATGGTCGAAATTGCTATCGTTGTCAGAGGGAAAACTTGATGCGTTTTTAGGATTTCATCATTCAGTCCAGCCACATCTTTGACCTGACTTTTAGCAAATAAAATAGATTCAACCACTATTTGCTCACCACTTACGGCGAGGAAGGCATCAATGCCATCAGCATTGGTAATGCACAGAACTCCGTTCTCTGTGTGCACTGCCCAATGATCGTTCTCCTTTAACATTTCCTCTACTTGTGTGAGATTACAACCCATACCAAGCTCTCTCCTAAGTTAATTAATTTATTTTGGCACGGTTTTACTAGCTAGCGTGCACATCATATAACATTTAAAATGTCTGTAAAATGTTTTTTTGTAAAAAATGGTTTACACATGAATACTATTAGCAACGATGCAAAACCCAATGTTCAATGGCGCGAGTTGGTTAGCCGACTCATAAAAGCCGAAATGAGCAAGAAAAAGCTCAAATACGATGACCTAAGCGAACTGCTCGCTAAACACGGTACCGTGCAAACAGCGGCCAATCTTCGAAATAAGATTAATCGAGGAATTTTGGGCGCCGACCTATTATTACAACTGCTTTTTGTCATGAATGTTGAGCAGGTCTCTCAAAGTTTACTCGCCGAGCTGCTAAACGCCATTCAAAAAGAACATCTTTAATCAGCGAATATCGCATTAAATTAACAAATAGTAGTTCAAATAAATGCTAACTATTGTGCGAGTTTTGTTATTAATATTTATTTAAATCCAAGAGACAACTTCGATTTAGATTTGTAGAAATAAGTTCTATTCGAAGATAAAAGCTTATTATTAGAAAATACTTAAGCGGTTCTTAACGCTCAAAGATATCAATGTGCGAAAAGTGCTCAATAGAGAAAAGAAATTTGGCGAGAAATAAAATTGAAGTCGGCCTGTAAGCCGGGTTCTGTCGTGGACAGTCATTCATCTGGGATGCTCGTCACCGAACACCTCTAGCAACCTACCCGCCTTCAGTACGGGTCGCACCATAGAAGGCCTATTTGGTCTTGCTCCGAGCGGGGTTTACCGTGCCACAAACTGTTACCAGTTGCGCGGTGCGCTCTTACCGCACCCTTTCACCCTTACCGGTTATCAAAGATAACTTAGGCGGTCTACTCTCTGTTGCACTGGCCGTAGGTTTTCACCCCCCAGGCGTTACCTGGCGCTCTACCCTTTGGAGCCCGGACTTTCCTCCCCAGTAAACTGGAGCGACTGTCCAGCCGACTTCGCGCGTAGGTTACTTTTTTATAGATCGCGAAGCAAGCCGAATGCATACCAAGCTTATTATAAGATTGGACTAATCTTTTTGAGACAGGCCCCAGTCATAGAGCTTATTTTTTTTGATACCACTGTATTCACTCACAATCGACGCTGCTTGTTTAAGTGGTAATGATTGAATGAGTAATAGGAGCAGTTTTTGCGCATCAGGATCAATTTCGGTAGCGTCAAATACGGCTCCAGCAACCATCACAACAATTTCGCCTCGTTGCTGATTTGAATCACAGCTCACAGTGGCAATAACTTCATCCAACGAGCCGGAAAGAAATGTCTCAAAGGTCTTAGACAGCTCTCTGGCTACAACGACTTGCCGCTCACCACCAAACACCGTTGCCATGTCTTGTAAGCTTGAAAGAATTCTGTGTGGAGCTTCGTAAAAAACCAAGGTCGCAGTCACTTTGCTCAGATCAGACAATATTTTTGAGCGCGCCACAGTTTTAGCAGGTAGAAAGCCTTCAAAGTGAAAACGATCTGTTGCGAGACCAGATGCCGAAAGTGCAGCAATTAATGCACAAGCTCCTGGAATTGGCGTTACAGATAGACCTTCTTGGCGAGCACGTTGCACCAATCGATATCCAGGGTCAGATATCAATGGCGTTCCAGCATCAGAAATAAGCGCAATATTTAACCCAGATTTGAGCTTATCAATGAGCTTTTCGGTAGAATTGTTGTCACTGAAGTCGTGATAGGCAGTCATCGTTGTACTGATTTGGAAGTGTTCTAGCAACTTAATACTGTGACGTGTATCTTCTGCGGCAATTAAATCGACTCGACTCAAAACGTCTAGAGCTCTCGGAGCCATATCTGCGAGGTTACCGATTGGGGTGGCGACAATGTACAATTGCCCCCAATTTGTATTAGAAGTCATAAATTTCCTGAAATCAGGGCAAGATAATTCATGCGTTCAAAGCCATCATCATTCAACAACGAAGCTAAAACAGAAGAATTTATTGCAGGTTCGTTCAATAATTTGCGAGCAAGTATACGGGTCCCGACTCAGACACTCAAAATATCTCTGTTAGCGGTGAGCTTATGCGGAGTACTTGTTGGTTGTGGCGGTAACGAAAAACCACAAAATCAAAGCTTGAACCCGTCACAAAACACCAGCGAATCCATTCAATCGCTGCTCGATAAAGCTCAGTTTGCCGAGCAACAAGGTGCCCAAGATCAAGCTCAAGCCTTTAAACTTGCTGCTGCTAAGGCTCTTTACAATCAACTCAACATTGATGCGTCTTTCCGTCTTTATGATGAGATTCGTCCTGAGTTTTTAGATGAGAATAATTTTGTTGATTACTCAATCAGTTATGGCGAACTGGCCCTCAACAAGGGCGAATACTTTATTGCAAATCGCCTGTTCAACAGCAACAGACTCAATCTTTTAATAACAACACTTGAGCCAGATCTGGAATTAAAGCTGCGCCAACACCGAGCGCTACTTTACGCATTGCTGGATGAATCTATAAAAGCCATTCATGAACACTTGGCAATTACTCCGCTATTAACAACGCCGGAACAAGAACAGGAAAACAGCGAGAAACTGTGGGCAGTGCTGACCGCATTACCGGAATCATCTTTGGTTGAGCTAAGTACAAGTGAATCCTCAAGTTTGTTAAAAGGCTGGTATGCCTTAGCGGCTATCTCGAAAAATAACGACTTATCTCTTGATCAACAATTACAGCAGGTTAATGGTTGGAGGCTGCAATGGCGAGATCACCCAGCCAACCGAAGTCTTCCTCAAGACCTACAACTCTTACAGCAATTGGTGGTAAATCAACCCAAACAAGTTGCTTTACTTTTGCCGTTATCCGGACGTTACGCCAGTGCCGCCAGTGCAATTCGAGATGGTTTTTTGGCGACTTATTTTGATTCATTGAACAAATCTGATTCGGCTATTCAAATTAAGATTTATGACACCGAAGGCGCGAATATCAACACCGTTTATGATCAGGCGGTAGCCGAGGGCGCAGGAGCGATCATTGGCCCGCTGCAAAAAGAAAGTCTTGAAGAGTTGAATTTACGACCTGTTTTACCGGTTCCAACATTGGCCCTTAACTATCTCAATGACCAACAACTACTTACCGAAAATCTATTCCAATTCGGCTTATCGGCTGAAGACGAAGGTTATCAGATTGCAGAACGAGCCTGGCTAGACGGAAAGCGTCGAGTCATGATTCTTGCCTCTAATCGCGATTGGGGACAACGTGCCGCGGAAGCTTTCAAGGCTCATTGGCTAGAGTTAGGCGGTGAAGTCGCTGCCGATACTCAGTTTGCGGAACAACAGCAGTTCTCAAACATCATCGAAACGTCTCTATTGGTCGATCGCAGCAAGCAACGAATGAAAGACTTGAGACGAGTTATTGGTAAAAATATCGAATTCGAACCTCGCTCGCGCGATGATATCGATATGATCTTCATGGTTGCCAACAATCGTGACGCCAAACAGCTAAAGCCCACATTGGCATTCCACTACGCAGGTGATGTACCCGTCTACGCTACAAGTCATCTTTACAACGGTTTTGACAGCGCAGGGGCAAATGGTGACCTAAACGGAATACGCTTTATCTCTTTACCCTGGTACTTCGGTTACGATCCTGAATTAAAAGACCAGTTAGAACGGAATCTAAAAACACCCGAGTCGCTACAGAGCTTGCATGCTTTGGGTGTTGATGCGTTTAGGTTGTATCCGAGATTAAAACAGCTCGAAACCATTGACAGCACCAAGCTCTACGGAGCAACCGGCAGCTTGCAATTGGACAACATGGGAAAAATGAAACGGGTACAAACTTGGGCGACGATTATCAACGGCCAAGCAAAAGTGCTACCCAGCGTCGCCAATGGTCTTGTCTTAGGTTCGCGTTAGTCAATCTTTGGAGAGTTTGATGAATTTTGATTTTTTTACACGAAAAAATCAAAACACCAAGAAAAAGGCGAATGCAGTCGATCCTGATGCAATTAATGTAACCGATGGTAAAAGCGCCGAACAATTTGCAGAAGCCTATTTAATCCAAAATGGATTAAAATACCTGGCGCGAAATTACGCGTGTCGCGGCGGAGAAATCGATTTAATTTTAGAAAAATCTAATTGTTTGCTCTTTGTTGAGGTGAAATTTCGCAGCCGCAGTGACTACGGATATGCTCAAGAGATGGTATCACTCAGCAAACAAAAGAAAATTATAAGAGCCGCCCAATATTTTTTAATTGAACATCCAAAATACAAAAATTACGACTGTCGATTTGATGTTATCGCGCTGCAAAAAACAGCGGCAAAAATTGAAGTAAATTGGATTAAAAACGCCTTTTTACTGGAATAAAAATTAAACATCACGACTGCTTTTTAAAAAAGTAGTTATGTGTAACTAATCGCCAGCAATACACCTTAGAGATTACAGGATTTTTTTTCGTTTTATGGTAGATCAAGAACTCAATCAAGACTTGGAAGAAAGGGTTATTACGCTCTTTCATCGCAGTCTTGAAGCCAAAATGGAGTCCGGAGAAATACTCGCACCGGCTTTAGTCGATGCCAGCCATCTCGTTGTCGATGCGCTGTTAAACGAAAGAAAAATACTGATTGCTGGTAACGGAATTTCTGCGGCTAATGGTCAAGTGCTCTCCGCCTGTTTAATGAATCGCTTCGAGCGAGAGCGTCCGGGTTTTGCTGCCTACACACTCGCAACTAACCCGGTGGCGATAACCGCATTTGCCAGCGATAAAAGTTTTAACGATATATTCGCCAAGCAAGTACTTGCACTGGGTCAAGATGGCGATGTTCTGGTGCTTTTTACCACCAGCGGTAATCCCAGTAACTTAATTCAAGCTGTCGCTGCTGCTCATGACCGTAATATGTCTGTAGTGGCCTTTACCGGTCGAGATGGAGGTAACATTCCTTCGCTACTTTATGACAACGATATGGAAATTCGCGTGCCTGTTGATTCGCGAGCAAGAATTCACGAAGTGCACTTACTGTGTACTTTCTGTCTCTGTGACCTAATTGATAACCAACTGTTTGGACCATTAGAAACATGACGTTAGCTTTTCAAAACCTTCTCAGACTTACATGGTTTTTTGTTTTATTGTCGTTAATCACTGGCTGTACAGCACTTGTTGATGCAACCACAAAAGAGCCCATCGATCCCGACCCAACCAAACGAACCTTGGGAACCTATATTGATGATGAGCAACTAGAAACCATTGCTCGAGTAAACCTTAGAAAAACCAGTGACAAACTTAAAGCTTCCAACATTCAGATTACTGTATACAACGGCGTGGCATTGCTGACCGGACAAGTACCTGATCAAGCTATTCGCGCCCAAGCTGCCAGAGTAGTTTCTAGTATTAATCGTATTCGCCAAGTTCATAATGAGCTAGAAATTCGTAGCAATGCAACTTTCTGGATGAATAGAAACGATCAATGGATAGGAACAAAAGTTAAGGCCAAGCTGATCCAAGACAAAGACATCGACAGCTCAAGAGTAAAATATCGAGTTGAAAATGGTTCGGTATTTTTAATGGGATTATTAAGCCACGCCCAAGCAGAGAAAGTTACCACTGCCGTTGCCGGTATCAGCGGTGTAATAAAGGTTGTTCGGGTTTTCGAGTACGTCGAATAATTGGAACTAACATAAAGTAGCAATAACAAAAAAGGCAGTTATTAAACTGCCTTTTTTGTTAGCTCGAAAACCGCCATAAAAAAATGGTGGTTGAATAACGAATTAGCGCTCTAGAGCAATTGCAATACCTTCGCCGCCACCAATACATAGAGCTGCGATACCGGTTTTCTTGTCGTAGGCTTCCATAGCGCCAAGCAAAGTAACCATAACGCGCGCACCAGATGCACCAAGCGGATGACCTAGAGCACAAGCACCGCCATGAACGTTGACCTTAGCATGATCTAAATCGAACTCACGCATTGCCGCCATGGTAACCACTGCAAAAGCTTCGTTAACTTCGTATAGATCGACATCGCTAGCAGCCCACTGGGTTTCATCAAGTACTTTACGAATAGCGCCAACAGGTGCAGTTGTAAACCACTCTGGCTCGTGAGCATGTTCAGCTTGAGCTTTGACACGGGCAAGAATTTTCAAACCACGACGATTGGCTTCTTCTTCGCTCATTAAAACCAAGGCGGCTGCGCCATCAGAAATTGAGCTAGCATTAGCGGCTGTAACTGTGCCGTCTTTCTTAAACACAGGTTTTAACGTTGGAATTTTTTCTGGACGGGCCTTGCTAGGTTGTTCATCTGTATCAACGACAACTTCGCCCTTGCGAGTTTGAATGGTAACAGCTGCGATTTCACGCTTGAACTTACCTTCGGTAATTGCTTTGTTTGCTCTTGCCAAAGATTCAATCGCGTAAGCATCTTGCTCTTCACGAGAAAACTCGTACTTACCAGCGCAGTTTTCTGCGTAAGCACCCATCAACGCACCACTGTAAGCATCTTGTAAACCATCGGTGTACATATGGTCGAGAAGCTCGCCGTGACCTAATCGATAACCTTGTCGCGCTTTGGTCAACATATGCGGGGCACGAGTCATACTCTCCATACCACCAGCAACAACGACTTTTGCTCGTCCTACTTGGATGATATCGCAAGCCATTTGTACGGTTTTCATACCTGAGCCGCAGAGCTTGTTAATGGTAGAAACTGGCACTGAGTTGGGAATTCCAGCACCCAATGATGCTTGACGCGCTGGAGCTTGTCCTAGCCCAGCAGGTAAAACACAACCCATATAAACCTGATCAACATCACTGCCTTCAATACCAGCATCGGCTAGAGCACCTTTAATCGCAGTGGAACCTAACTCAGTTGCTGATACTTCACTCAAATCACCTTGCAAGCCGCCCATTGGGGTACGTGCAAAACCAACAATTACCACTGATGTACTCATATCATCCTCCGAAAAACTAACTTGTTGTTGTTATTGTCTAGTTAAAACGTGTCATTTTGGGTTATCTGAAAAAATTCCGAAATGCCTTGAGTATTAAATACCAAAGCAAAACTGTAGATTTGATTTAAACAATATACAGATCATTTATTAAACGAGAAATTTAGAATGCTTCTGAATAGATCGTTTTACACTCTAATCACTTGAAAAATCAGCGCCTAAATGCCGGTTTTTCAAGTCGGTTAATTGTTAAAAGCTTAAATAAAACATTCAACCAAATGAATCAGTTTCTAAGCCACATTAGAAATAAACAATCTATTTTTAATTAATATTAGACATTAATAACAATAATGAAACGAAATCGAATCAGTTATTTTGTCAGCAGAGAATTTATTTCGTTTCATCAAACCTTAAGAATTGGCGAGGGTTAAGCTGGAAAATAAAATTTCAGATTTGAAAACCAGCCAATTCAATGAAAAGAGCGGATTTAGTGACTATTGAAAATGAGGCTTTCATCTTGAAGAGATCACCGCGCAAATCCTTTTACGCGGAGTGTAGAGCTTAAATGGAGGTTAAATAAACTGTGCTTTAGGAGGTGATACCCAAATTATATTCCATCTATATAAACAGGATGCACGGCAACAGTCCACAAAATCACCGACCCCACGCGCACCATCACAGCTAGAACCAGTGCTATTGTGACCACTGAAGTTGCGTACATAAATGCGCGTTCTTTAGAGATATTCATTAAAATCGGAATACCTTCGTAAATTAGATAAATCGCATAAGCTCCAGCGATTCCTACAACCGCAGCATTTAGGTAAATATCAGGATATAAATGCACAACACTCGCTAAAAATACTGGAGTGCTAACATAAACAGCCAATGCTGTACCTTCGTAATGACGCTGTTCGTCACCATCACGGACACCATAGGTTTTAGACATCCAATTGATGAACTCACCCAGCATGTAAACACCAATAATGAGTGCAAAATACGTGATTAAACACAGGCTCGCAGCACTCATAGGTGTGAGCTTAGTGACGCCGCCTGCACCGAACGACCAACCGACTTGTGTAACGCCGATATACGCAGATACGGCAGGAATTAACGCTAAAAAAGGAACGTGACTGATAAAGACCTGCAAGAAGGAATGTTTTTCTTTTCTAATTTCCTGCCATTCTTTGTCAGGGTGAATCATTATTCCAAGTGTATGCTCCAAGATGGCCATAAGCCCCTCCAATTGTCGAAAGCATTTTATGGTTTACAACTAACTCAGTATTAGCGAGGAATGACTCTCCCTCCAATAAGTTCTTCTCATTAAAATTTTCGTTTTAAGTCAGACCAAGTCTAATTTTTGACTATTCAGACAAAAAAATAAAAATATGAAGAGCTTATTCGACAGAATAGAAATAAGTGCTGATCTTCGTAATCTCGAAAAACCGAACAAAATTCGCTACGCTCGAACAAATGTTCGCAACATCTTTGCCTAAACTGATTTAGATTCGAACGAATAACACATAACGAGACCAAGTTAACACTTTAGTCAAGAATTACGTTTTTTCTGGAAAATATAATGATTTTAACGACAGGAGTAGCCAACTCACTAATAACACGTGAGCTGGCCCAAATAACATGAATAGCTTTATTTTATGACACGCAGAGTCGGGCGTGATGATTCTTGCCCTGATTTGGAACTCTCGTTTTTAGGTGCCGGTGCAACCTGAATTTTCGGTTTGGACGGTTTAGGTGGCTCTGGGGGAGATTCTGGCTCAAACATCATCCCACGACCATTTTCTCGCGCATAAATACCTAATACCGAAAAACTCGGCACATGGATATCCATGGGCACACCACCAAATTTTGCATTAAAAACAATGGCTTCAATACCTAAATTTAGGGACAACACTGCGTTAGGAGAAATGTTTAAGGTAATTTGGCCATCTTTATTTACATATTGCTGAGGAACACTAACTTCAGGTGCGTAAGCATCGACAACGATATACGGAGTACATTTGTTATCAACTATCCAATCATAAATGGCCTTGATCAGATATGGTTTGTTGGAGGTCATCGACATATCTATACCCGGTGCGAATGCTTTTGACGTGCTAGCTCTTAAACCGCTATTTTGCGAACTTTAGCAATAAGCACTCTCAAGCCAATAAAAGACATGAGAATGCTCACATGCCAACGCAATTATTGGCGCATTTCTTTTTCTGCTTCGGTTAGACTCTCTTTAAAGGAGTCACGAGCAAAAAGACGATCCATATAATCGAATAAAGGTTTAGCTTGACGTGTTTTTGGTAATTTAATATCCAATACATCTAAACGCCACAAAATTGGCGCAAGACAACAGTCTACGATGCTGAACTCTTCGCTCATGAAGAATGGCATTTCTTCAAAAATTGGCGCGACGGTTAATAAGCTATCTTTTAGCTCTTTACGAGCCTTATTCACAGACTCTTTACTCTTACCTAAAACAATAGCATCAACTAACGGCGACCAATCTTTTTCAATACGGTGCATCCACAAACGACTTTGGGCACGCGCAACCGGATAAACAGGCAAAAGTGGTGGATGAGGAAAACGCTCATCAAGATATTCCATCATCACTTTGGTTTCGTAAAGCGCGAGCTCACGATCAACCAACGTTGGCAAGGTTCCGTAAGGATTCAGATCAGCAAGTTCTTCAGGTAGGTTATTTGGGTCTGTATCGATAACATCAACAGACACTCCTTTCTCTGCCAGAACGATACGAACACGATGACTGTAATGATCACGGCCATCGGAAAAATATGTCATGGATGAGCGTTTCGCAACAACTCCCATTGATTGCACCTCGAGTATTTACTATAAACTGGGACGACAAGTGGAATAACTGAGGGTTTGATGCATTTATATAAAATCAGGAAAGGTTGTGGAAATTCTCTGTAGAAAAACGTCTTTTCTGTAATGCGTGCATCTGAAAAGCCGCAACACCTACGCTAACCTTAAATCTGATCAAAACCTCTTAGCCAAGCCGACCATTATACCTGAAAATAAAACTTACGGCGGGAATAGATAAGAAATTTTCAATCTTGAGAGGCAAAATTATCGGTATTAGTGCCTTTATTTTAAAAGCATATCAACCATACACGCTAATATAAAAATTTAACGCCAATCGAATTCTCTAGAAACTGCAATTGCACTGCGATTCTGGTGAGCAGTTAAATAAATCACTAAAAAAAACGCGACCATAAGGCCGCGTTTTCAGAATCATCGTTGTAACACATTCATTAATGAATGTTACGCCAGTATTCACGATTCAATAAAGTCACGAAGATGTATAAAACAACTAAGAACAATAATACGTAAACACCGATACGTTGACGATCAAGAGCATAAGGTTCTGCTATGTATTCCATGAAGTTAACCAAGTCATACATGGCTTGATCAAACTCTTCGGTAGTCATAGAACCTTTGACAGCCCCAACTTTTAAACTGCCACATTCTTCATCTTGAAGAGCTTCACCCAACGCATTACGCATAACATGACCATGCTCATCATGGGCAGGTCCTGGTGCACACTCGGCTAGACCTTGTAACTCCATTAAAACATGAGGCATAGCGACCTTTTCGAACACCTTGTTGTTCACACCCGTTGGACGAGTCTCATCTTTATAGAAGTTACGTAAATAGGTGTACAACCACTCTGGGCTGCGTGAGCGAGCAACCAATGTTAGGTCTGGAGGCGTTGCACCAAACCAAGCCTTAGCTTCTGCGGCAGGCATAGCAATTGTCATGAGATCGCCAATCTTGTCTTTACCCAAAACAAGGTTACTCATCATATCTTCATGAGGAATTTCCAAATCATCGGCAACACGTTCCCAGCGCGAGTATTGCGCTGAGTGACAACCCATACAATAGTTAACAAACCACTTTGCACCACGTTGTAACGATTCTTTGTCGTGTAAATCTGGCTCCATATGATCACAAGCAACATGACCACATTCACCACCTGTCGCAGCAACTGACTTGATCGGAACAATTGCTAAGATTGCAAACAGTAATACACCACCCCAAACAATGTGCGCAGGTAAACCTTTTGCTTGCACACGAGTTGGCTCTGGAGTGTAACCGTCACGGTTAGTTAACCATGGAGTAAGAAGTGTAAGAATCGCTAAGTAAAAGCCCAACACTCGAACCATAACTGGAATATCAGCATCCATTTGTCCGAGAGACATATAAATCATCAATCCAGCTAAGATCACAGCCACAACTAAATTCACCGGAGTCATCTGGTTTTTAGTTGGGTTGGTAAACACTGGCATTTGAATGAAGTAAATGAAGTAGAACAGAGTCGCTATCTGAGCTAATAAAGTACGACCATCGGTCGGCGCTTGCACACCCAAGTATCCCAATACAACGAACATCGCAGCGAAGTTCATTAACTGAATACGAGGCAACCAACCTTTAAAACGCATTGATTTAACAGGGCTCTTATCCAGCCAAGGCAATACAAACAAGATTGCAATCGAAGCACCCATGGCAACCAAGCCTAAGAATTTTGAGCTAAGCGGGCCAATATCAATGGTTACTGCACGAAGTACCGCATAGAAAGGCGTAAAGTACCAAACCGGTGCGATATGTGGTGGAGTTTTTAAGTTATTTGCTTGTTCGAAGTTTGCGTGCTCTAGGAAGAAACCACCCATTTCAGGCATAAAGAACAATACAAAGCAGAACACAAACAAGAATACGGTAATACCAACCAAATCGTGTACGGAGTAATAAGGATGGAATGGAACACCGTCTAAAGGAATGCCGTTAGCATCTTTATTTTTCTTAATCTCAACGCCGTCTGGGTTGTTAGATCCAACTTCGTGAAGTGCCAAAATGTGCAGCACAACCAACGCTAAAATAACAATTGGAAGGGCAATAACGTGTAATGAGAAGAATCGGTTTAGCGTGATACCAGAAATTAGGAAGTCACCGCGAATCCACTGAACAAGATCATCACCAACAACAGGAATCGCACCGAATAGCGAAACAATTACCTGTGCACCCCAGTATGACATTTGACCCCATGGCAATACGTAGCCCATGAAAGCTTCTGCCATTAGCGCTAGATAAATGGTCATACCAAAAATCCAGACTAACTCGCGAGGTGCTTTATAAGATCCGTACATCAAACCACGGAACATGTGTAGGTACACAACGATAAAGAACGCCGAAGCACCTGTTGAGTGCATGTAACGAATGATCCAACCGTAATCAACGTCACGCATGATGTATTCAACGGAGGCGAATGCTTGTTCCGCACTTGGAACGAAGCTCATCACCAACCAAATACCAGTTAACAATTGGTTAACCAGAACTAAAATCGATAGAACGCCAAAGAAATACCAAAAGTTGAAGTTCTTAGGAGCGTAATATTTTCCCATGTGGGTATCCCACGCGCGCTGAACCGGCAAGCGTGAGTCAACCCAACTCCATAAATCCGCAATTTTACTCATTGTGTTTACGCCTCTTGATCAACACCTACGGTGAGAATGTAATCTCCCTCAAAGGAATGAGGAGGAACCTCTAAGTTAATAGGAGCAGGAACGCCTTTTAATACGCGACCGGCCAAATCAAACTTAGAACCATGACAAGGACAGAAGAAACCACCCTGCCATTTATCACCACCGAGATCAGCGGCGCCCACTTCAGGACGGAATAGAGGAGCACAACCAAGGTGAGTACATAGACCTAGCAATACCAAGAACTCATTTTTGATAGAGCGGTACTCTTTATTGACGTACTCAGGTTGTTGAGGAACTTCGGAATTCGGATCGCGGACCTCACCGTCCATTTTTCGAATACCTTCTAAAATCTCTGGGGTTCTACGAACCACATAAACCGGTTTTCCGCGCCACTCTAGGGTGACCATCTGACCAGGCTCAAGCTTTTCAAGATTTGCTTTTACAGGCGCACCAGCCGCTTTTGCTTTTGCACTTGGATTCCAAGATCCAACAAAAGGAACTGCTGCACCCACTGCTCCTACAGCACCAACTACGGAGGTCGCCGCTGTTAAGAACTTGCGCCGTCCGGTATTAACACCGTCTTCACTCATGAGGCTTTCTCCCATTCCAGGTACTCTTTTACTTACAGATAACCGGGTGAATCACTAAGATTTAAAATTTGAATTATTAGGCATGATTGTAAATCGCGACATGGTATAGAACCTGCCAATTTGAGACAAGATAAGCTTATATACACATGCCTTCCTAACTCAAAATCATTGATATTGGTCAAGAACAATTTAGATTCGCAAGTTGTTGGCGTCTTGGATTACAAACCAAAAAAAAGCCCGAGCAAGTGCCCGAGCTTTTTGATAACCACAACAAGCAACCAAAAACGGGCTTTTGTATTAACGTTTTGAGAATTGTGGCTTTTTACGAGCTTTACGTAGACCAACTTTCTTACGTTCAACTTCACGAGCGTCACGGGTAACGAAACCAGCGTCGCGAAGCGGTCTGCGCAATTCTTCGTTGTATTGCATTAATGCACGAGTTAAACCGTGACGAATTGCACCAGCTTGACCGAAGCTACCACCACCTTTAACGGTAACTTTGATGTCGAATTTATCAACAGCCTCGGCAACTTCAAGCGCCTGGCGTACGATCATACGAGCTACTTGACGTCCGAAGTAATCGTCTAGAGTGCGACCGTTGATAACAATGTTGCCTGAGCCTTCAGTAATGAATACTCGAGCAGTAGAGGTTTTACGGCGTCCGGTACCGTAGTATTGTGTTGCAGCCATTATTTCCCCCAATTATATGTTCAGTTCTTGCGGTTGCTGAGCAGTGTGTGGATGCTCAGTACCAGCGTAAACTTTTAGCTTTTTGAACATCGCGCGGCCTAATGGGCCTTTTGGCAACATGCCTTTAACAGCGATTTCAATGGTGCGCTCAGGGGCTTTTTCTATCAACTTATCAAAGCTGATCGACTTAATACCGCCGATGTATCCAGTGTGGTGGTAGTACATTTTATCGGTAGCTTTACGACCGGTTACATGTACTTTTTCTGCGTTGATCACAACGATGTAATCGCCGGTATCAACGTGAGGTGTATATTCTGGCTTGTGCTTACCGCGCAAACGACTGGCGATTTCTGCAGCCATACGGCCAAGAGTTTTGCCTTCTGCGTCCACAACGTACCATTCACGTTTTACGGTAGCAGGATTGGCACTGATAGTCTTCATGTTGTTTTGCCTATAACCTGTATAAAAACTAAAGCTGAGTCAAGATTTGGAAAAATCATCTCAGCGGTAATAAATGCGGATGAGTTCATACATCCAATTGCCAAATACGGCTAAGCTCAATTCGAGCCCTGAAAAAGGTAATAGAGTTAGATAACTCCAACACAATCACCAACCAAACAAATTTCAATTCAAAATTGTGTGGCTTATTCATGCACTAACTAAAACTGTTTCGTAGAACCAACTTGTTGACTCTGATAACTTGTTTCTATCAGCGCACTTGAAAAAAGGAGCGCGGATTCTAAGGCCTCCTGCATAAAATAACAAGTTCAGAAGGCCAATTATTAGCGTATATCCATTAAAAATTGTCCGCAGAAATTAACCCAAGAAAACTCTTAAAGACTAGTAAACACACCACTCAAGTTAAGGACGGTGCTCGCGCGCTAGGTATTCGTGACTTTGCATTTCTAAAAGGCGGCTCGTGGTACGCTGAAACTCAAACTCTAGCCTTCCACCTGCGTAGATTTGTGCCAAAGGTACCGCAGCAGACACGATAAGCTTTACGCCGCGATCATAAAATTCATCCACTAAATTAATAAATCGGCGAGCAGAATCGTCGCAATCTCGATTCATTTGCGGAATATTAGAAACAAGCACCGCATGAAATTCCTTGGCAATTTCTATGTAGTCATTTTGAGATCTCGGCCCTTCACAAACCTCGGAAAACTCAAACCAAACAATATCATCGGCTTCCATAAGTGCATTGAGCATACGTCCTTCGATTTCTATTTGAACATCTGCCCTGATCTCGGACTTTTCTGGTACCAGACGTTCAAAGCTAGACTTTAAGCTCTCGTCCGCAGCCTCACCTAAAGGTGTGTAATAAAGCTCTGCCTGTTCAAGTGTTCTCAACCGATAATCGACACCGCCATCAACATTAACAACCTGCGTATGCTCTTCCAATAACGCAATAGCCGGTAAAAAGCGCGCGCGTTGAAGCCCGTCTTTATAGAGACCAGAAGGAACAATATTGGAGGTTGCCACCAAACTCACACCACGTCGGAATAACCCGTCCAACAAGGTAGCTAAGATCATTGCGTCTGTTATGTCGGTAACAAAAAACTCGTCAAAGCATATAACACGAGCCTCAGAGGCAATTCTGTCTGCAACTATTTCTAGGGGATTTTTCTGTCCATCAAGTGTTTTAAGTTCTTGATGCACTCGTCGCATAAAGCGATGAAAATGCGCCCGCATTTTTTGATCAAACGGAAGACTTTCGAAAAAGTTATCCATCAAATAGGTTTTACCTCGCCCGACACCGCCCCAGAAATACAGGCCACGAACGGGAGTGACCGGTTTGCGATTCGCTTTAAACCATTTATTGAGCAAAGAAGTCTTTGGATTAGCCTGCTCAATGGCAAGAATCAGCTGATCGTGCAAATTTTGAAGATGCTTTACCGCCATCTCTTGAGCAGGGTCATAATTGAAATCATCACGCTCTAAATCACGCTGATAACGAGCAAGAGGAGTATTCTCCATTATCTACACCATACATCTGTTGTTAATTGAAATATTAGGAGAAAGCCCTCACCTATCACCTCATACAATGGCGACAAGGATTTTTAGAAAATGGATTATACCAAAGCGTATTTTCCAAACACCATTTAGAAAATATTCTTTGGCGCTCATTTATTGTTTTAAACAGAACCAATTAAGAGCGTAAAATTTGTGATTGAAACAACGATTCGCGGTTTTTTCTTTCTTTGCAAACCCTTATTCGTTTCTGGCTTTGGTAGTCAATGGTAATCTAATACACCCATGTAGACAGATTACATCGAACCTACAAAGTCTATTTTTCGCGTAGAATTAACTCTACGAAAGAAGTTTTCAGCGCTTAGCTGAACGATTTTAAACCTGCAGGAGCTTCATGTGTATTCTCTATCCGTCTTAATTATTGTCAGTATCGTTTGCTTGGTTCTTGGAGGTGTTGCTGGATACTTCGCGGGCAGACTCTTTAGCACTGATAAAAAAGGCTTCCGAGCCATGGAAGCTCGTGCCAACCAAGCCGAAGAGCAATTAAAACAGTTTCAAAATGACGTTACCGAACACTTCAAAGAAACCTCTGTATTAGTTAACAAGCTCACTGAAAACTACAAAGATGTACACGAGCATTTGGCAGCTGGCGCGATTAAACTTGCCAACGCCGATATTGGCAGAGATTTACTCGATAGTGCATCAAAGCAATGGGCTCAGTCAGACCATCATCGTGACCTTTTAGCCGATGAAACACAGGTTCAGCCACCACGAGACTGGGCGCCTAATAATGGCACTCTCAGTGAATCATTTGGACTTGAATCCTCATCGGAGATCGACTCAACTCTATCGGATAAAGAAGGCGAAATCATCGATCAAAAAACAAGCAAAATTTGATCGCTCAAGGTACTTGCTGGCAGCTCTGATTAACTCCGCCATGCTTAAATCAAAGAGAAGAAATTGACAACACGATTTCCAGTTTCTTAACAATTTCAATTACTTATTGTTCTTGGAATTAGCGGCACATACTCGTGTCACCAGAAACTCTTGGTTAATCAGATTTTTCTATACTAGAAAGATCTACAGAGTAGACGAAAATAAACTCGCTCTGCTCTGTGATATAGTGGTTTATACCGTTAGATAAGCTACTTACAGATTGTTTTCATCGGTAAACGCCGACTACGCAACCAGGTAATGCTAAAAGCGCAATGAAAAAAATTATCGACTATCTCATATGGCCCGCCTTTACAGGCCTACTCGCTGCTGCCATTGCGATTTTCGCGTCGCCTTCGCTTACTAAAACCGACTCGGACAACGATAAGCTCAATAGAGTTGTTAGCGCCGTTAATCCTTATGAAGGATGGAGCGGCCCAGCATCTTACTCATTTGCCGTAAAAACTGCTGCGCCATCGGTTGTTAATATTTACGCCAGAAAACTCCCAAGTAAACGCCGTTATCCTTTTATTGACGACCCTCTTTTCCGACATTATTTCAACAATGCAAACAACCTAATGCAGCGCAGACTTCAGTCCGCGTTGGGCTCAGGCGTGATTGTTAGTGATGACGGCTACATTCTTACCAATAACCACGTCATTGATGATGCCGTGGAAATTGTCGTATTGGTTCACGATGGTCGAGAGGCCTTGGCCGAAGTTGTTGGTCGCGATACAGAAACGGATCTTGCGGTATTAAAAGTTGATTTAGACAGACTCACCCCAGCCACACTTGGAGAGCCTGCCAAAGCGAATATTGGTGATGTGGTGCTGGCCATCGGCAACCCTTTTGGCGTTGGCCAGACGGTAACTCAAGGAATCATCAGTGCCACAGGTCGCTACGGGTTAGATTTAAGTAACTATGAAAATTACATCCAAACGGATGCTGCGATCAATCCCGGCAATTCAGGCGGCGCACTTGTAGATGTTAACGGAGCACTACTCGGTATTAACACCGCCATTCTTGACGACGGCAACCCATCGGTGGGGATCAGTTTTGCTATTCCAGCAGACCAAGCCATGCAAGTGATGCGCAATCTTGTTGAAAACGGTCGCGTAATACGAGGCTGGCTTGGTATCGAAGCTCAACCATTAAACCCTCAAATTGCGGACTCTATGGGTTTAGGCGGTAATGGTGTCGTAGTTGTGGGAGTTTATAAAAATGGACCAGCGCATATTGCCGGCCTAAAACCGGGTGACATCATTACCCATATTGATGATGCGCCTGTAGGTAATGGCCGCAATGGGATGAATCAGATTGCCGGTAAAAAACCGAATGAAGCCGTACTTGTAGATCTTATTCGTAATGGCCAGCATTTCAGACTGTCGGCATTACTTGCCGAGAAACCGGTCATATCCAGCTAAAACTCAATCGCTGTTAGCTGGATATGACCGCAACCGCATTATTTTTTAATGCGATATTCCGCCGATCTAGCATGAGCTTCTAAATACTCACCTCGGGCCAAAACCGAAGCTACCTTGCCTAAATCAGAGGCGCCCTGTTCAGAGCAGTAAATTATCGAGCTGCGCTTTTGAAAATCATAAACGCCTAAAGGCGAAGAGAAACGCGCCGTACCCGATGTTGGCAGAACATGGTTAGGGCCCGCACAATAATCACCCAGAGCCTCTGCTGTGTAGCGCCCCATAAATATGGCGCCAGCATGTCGAATACTCGGCAACCATTGCTCTGGATCTTCTACCGACAACTCCAAGTGCTCTGGGGCTATGTGATTGGTGATCTCAATTGCTTCTTCTAGTGAAGAGACAGCAATCAGCGCACCGCGCGATTGCAAAGAGGTTTTTACAATCTCTTTTCGATCTAGAGTAGGTAACAGCTTTTTGATGCTTTGCTCCACTTGAAGCAAGAAATCTGCATCGGGAGAGATAAGTATTGATTGTGCCATTTCATCGTGCTCAGCCTGCGAGAACAAATCCATTGCTATCCAGTCGGGATCAGTCTTGCCGTCACACACCACAAGAATTTCTGAAGGGCCGGCAATCATATCAATAGCAACCTGGCCAAACACAGCACGCTTAGCGCAAGCCACAAATACATTACCTGGGCCAACGATCTTATCAACTTTGGGCACAAGCTCGGTACCATAAGCCAAAGCTGCAACAGCCTGAGCCCCACCAATAGCAAAGACCCGATCTACTCCGGCAATAGCAGCCGCCGCCAAAACAAGATCACTGATCTCACCGTCTGGCGTAGGAACTACCATGATGACATTTTCAACACCTGCAACTTTTGCAGGCATGACATTCATTAAAACTGAAGAAGGGTAGCTTGCCTTACCGCCAGGAACATAGACACCTACGGTGTCTAGGGGCGTAATTTTTTGCCCAAGAACGGTTCCGTCAGCTTCGATGTACTGCCAAGAACTTTGTGCTTGATGTTTATGATATTGCTCTACACGATCTGCGGCTTGTTGCAGAGCCTCGCGCGCATCGACCGAAATTCGCGCCAATGCTTCTTCTAATTGCTGTCTGGTGATTTCCAAATCGGAAGCATTTTCAGGCGTCCAACGATCAAACTTTTGCGTGTAAGCAACCAAAGCTTGATCACCATCTCGGCGAACGGTGGCGATAATGTCATCGACAACACGAGTTACATCATGATCTGAAACCAAGTCCACATACAGCAGAGCGTCTAGATCTGCTTGAAAGTTAACATCTTGAGAATTCAGTTTTTTGATCAATAAATCTTGTGTCATCACATACTCTTTATAGAAATACAACTAAGAAGAAAGTGGGTTTTAATCCTGGGGCACATTATTTGTCACGCAAAGCAACAGCAGACGCAACCTTTTCGATAATCGAACTGATCGCTGCGTGCTTCATTTTCATAGAAGCCTTATTAACGATCAGCCGAGAGCTGATATCCGCAATGTGCTCTCTGGGCTCTAAACCATTAGCACGAAGTGTATTACCCGTATCAACAATATCTACGATTTCATCGGCCAAACCAATAATCGGCGCAAGCTCCATAGCACCGTAAAGCTTAATAATATCTACCTGCTGAGCTTTTTCTGCGTAGTATTTTTTTGCGACGTTCACAAACTTAGTTGCGACCTTAATGCGACCTTTTGGCGTCTCACGACCCTTAATACCTGCCGTCATCAACTGACAACGAGCAATGCCTAAATCGAGAGGTTCATAAATACCATTGCCACCATGCTCTAGCAGCATATCCTTACCAGAAACGCCAATATCAGCGGCGCCAAATTCAACATAAGTGGTAACATCTACGCCTCGTAACACAACAAAACGTACACCTGGCTGATTGCTTTCAAAGGTTAATTTGCGACTTTTTTCAATATCTTCAAGGGGATATAAATCAGCGGCCGCCAGCAATGGCAAGGTTTCTTCTAAAATTCGCCCTTTGGTAAGGGCTATGGTTAACTCTGTCATGGTACTTTTTTAATGCTTTGCCAGAAAAAACTGGGAATGATTGGATTTCGCCGAGGCGAATTATTAAGCAGATGCCTAACCCGGCACCCTGCGAATATTAGCGCCCAGCAATTGCAGTTTTTCTTCAATACATTCATAACCACGATCAATGTGGTAAATACGATCTACCAACGTCTCGCCTTCGGCAATCATGCCGGCAATCACTAGACTCGCCGATGCGCGCAAATCAGAAGCCATAACCGGAGCAGCTTTTAAGGATTCTACACCGGTAACAATGGCGGTATTTCCCTCTAAACGAATATTCGCGCCCATTCGATTCAATTCGTGGATCTGAATCAGTCGGTTTTCAAAGATCGTTTCTGTAACCGAGCCAACACCTTCAGCGATGGTATTCATTGCTAAAAATTGTGCCTGCATATCGGTTGGAAATGCTGGATATGGGGCCGTTCTTAAGCTTACCGCTTTTGGACGATTACCTTTCATGTCCAATTCAATCCAGTTATCGCCACAACTGATACTGGCGCCAGCCTCTTCAAGCTTTAGCAAAACGGACTCAAGAATTTTTTCATTGGTATCTTTAAGTTTTACACGGCCGCGACTAGCCGCTGCCGCCACTAAATAGGTGCCAGTCTCTATGCGGTCGGGCATAACATCAAAATGACAACCTTTGAGACTGTCAACGCCGGTAATAACTAAAGTATCCGTACCGATACCTTCAATTTGCGCGCCCATTGCGACCAAACACTTGGCCAAATCAACAACTTCGGGCTCGCGGGCGGCGTTTTCAAGAATGGTGGTGCCTTCGGCCAAGGTAGCCGCCATCATAAGATTTTCGGTTCCACCAACAGTTACTATGTCCATGAAAAAGTGAATACCTTTTAACCGGCCATTGCAACGAGCGCGAATGTAACCTTGGTCAACCTCAATGGTTGCACCCATGGCTTCAAGGCCACGCAAATGAATGTCAACCGGACGGCTTCCGATCGCACAACCACCAGGGAAGGAAACATTGGCCTGACCAAAGCGGCTCAACATTGGCCCTAACACCAAAATCGACGCTCGCATGGTACGAACCAATTCATAAGGTGCGGTAAAGTCGGTGATGGTGCTGTTATCAACCTCTACCGTCAGTTTCTCATCAATGGTTACCCCAACACCCATGCAACGCAGCAAAGCAAGCATTGTCGTTACGTCGTGTAGGTGCGGTAAATTGCCCACATGCATCGGTTCATCGGCCAACAAAGTAGCTGCCAGAATCGGTAGTGCTGAGTTTTTCGAACCAGAAATTCGAATTTCACCATTGAGCGAGCTGCCACCTTTGATGATTAACTTATCCATAGAGAGTTGCCAACGTAAATAGAGGATCGAAAACTACGAGTTTTGTGCTTGCCATTGATCAGGCGTGAAGGTCTTCATATTGAGGGCATGAATGCTGCCGGATTTGAAATACTCGTCTAACACACCGTAAACCAATTGCTGCTTTTTCACTGGGTTTAAGCCCGCAAAGGCTGGACTGACGATAACGGCATTAACATTAGAACCAGATACTTCAACTACGGCTTCTGCTTGATCAATGCCCTGCTCTAACTTCTGCTTAATTTCTTCGGCTTGAATCATTGTGTTCACTTTTGCTACAAATTTGTTAATTGGAGTGAGCTAGCCACGCCAGCTCACAATCTAACCGCTTCTTGGCGAAAAAGGCCCGCTATTCTAAAGAAGACAGACTCTAAATTCACCCAAATTCGATTTAATTTCTAAGATAAAACTCCAATCTCCAGCATACTCTCAACCACCGTATGTTACAGAGATTTCTCGGCACAAACGTCAACACGCCAGACAATTAGAGTTATAAGAGAGACAACAAGAATAGAACGTGAAATCAAACGACAATAATACGAAGAGAAATTTGTAGGAGAGAAACCTTAATAACTCTGTGCAAAGTGGCTAATTCCCACTTTGCACAGAACAGAAAATCAGCGATGACTAGACGTCCCAGTTATCGATGACTTTTTTTACATCGCCATCATTTTGTTTTAGGGCGACTCTAAATTGATCCCTAAAAGTAACACCAAGATTGATGCCATTGATGTTCATGTTCCGCAATACCCACTGGCCGGATTTATTCACAGCCATGGTGTAAGTAACCAGACTCGTACCGGTAGGAGCCTCCACTTTTTGGCGAACCGTGACGTTGCGCTGACCTTCAATACTGTTCTCTGGCGGGATCACCTCAACATTGAAGTCTGAAAAGCTGGTCATACCTTTCGCATAGGTACTGATCAAATTTTGCTTAAATACAGATGCAAAACGGTCGAACTCTTCACGCGAAATAGATCGAGCGTTATCAACACCCATGACGTTCAGAGCGATAAAATTAAAATCCACCACCTCGGTTAACAAAGCATCAAGCTGACTGGACAGGGTTGCCTGATCGTATTGTGGATCATTTTGAGATTTATGAATCATTGCTAATACCGATTCAGTCACCGACTTAACCACGTCGTGCGCACTTACTTCATCGGCATTATGTGCAATTGAAAGATTCACCTTGGAAGCTTTGTCTACAGCTTCCGCGCTATCGATTTTCACAGATGCATCCGCAGCGTTCTCTTGCGCAAAGACAGAACATGAGCCCGCGCTTAAAACCAAGGCAGAAGCTAAAAAAAGAGGTTTAAAATTTAATTTATTCATTGTTAGAAATACTCCCATGCGAACCTTGATACGCCGAGCAAGTCATTTGCTATGAGCCCAAGTTCAATACGCCGCGATGATAACGACTTAGCACCGTGCGAACAATCGTATAAATCGGTGCTCAAAGTGACAAAGACTGAATGAGACTATACCATTGCCGACCATTTCGCCTAATCTGACCACGAACTCTACGAAAAGGTTGCGCTAAATTGCGTTTTCATGAACAAGGATTAAAAAATGCCTGATATTTGGATTGCCTGGGGAGCCATTTTACTCGGCTTTGTGGGGCTTGTATGGAGCGCGGATCGATTTGTAGAAGGAAGCGCGGCTTTCGCCGAAAATCTAGGTTTATCCAAATTAGTCATTGGTTTAACTATTGTCTCCTTGGGTACATCAGCACCAGAAATTGTTGTTTCTGTTAGCGCGTCGTTAAAAGATGAAGGGCAACTTGCCATTGGCAACGCGCTGGGTTCTAACCTAGCCAACATCGGAATGGTACTCGCGGCAACCGCTTTGATTTCACCCATACCTATTTTCAGACATATTTTAACGCAAGAACTGCCCATTCTTCTGGTGGTGACTGCGCTTGCGGGTCTGTTCCTGTTCGACGCAAAACTCGAAGTCTATGAAGGCATCATATTGGCCGCAACGGTCGTGCCTCTGATCAGCTGGATGATCATTAGCAAAAAAAATCATCATTCTCCCGAGGAAGAAGAAACTGAAATTGAATCTATGCCGAACAGCAAAGCAATTATGTGGTTTGTCATTGGCCTAGCATTATTGATTGGCAGTTCAGAGGTTTTAGTTTGGGGAGCCACCACCGCAGCCACACATTTTGGTGTTAGCCCGCTAATTATTGGTTTAACCATCGTCGCTATCGGCACCAGCTTGCCAGAATTGGCTGCATCGGTAATGAGCGCCATCAGAGGTCACCACGACATTGCGCTTGGCAACGTGGTTGGCTCAAATATATTTAACATTCTCGCGGTTATGTCTGTACCCGGAATTTTGGGTCCGTTAAGTATGGATGCCGAGGTATTCAATCGCGATTATTTAGCCATGGCAGCCATCACGGTATTTTTAGCGGTAGTGCTGATCATTGACTATGCCATTGCGTCCAAAAAACACGGCTCTGGAAAACTCGGTCGAATCATTGGCGCATTGCTATTAGCCGCTTATGTCACCTACTGCGTTTCCTTATTTACCGTATAACATTACAGAGACTCTCGGTTAAACCATCCTGGTTTAATTAAAGAGTTCTAGATCACAACGCAGTGAAATCCATTTTTCGTTGTTAGTGATTGTTGAGTTTTTAAGTTTTAAAAAAGAGAGAATTATTTTCCATGTCACCCACTTCACTTGTTGATGCCGGAAAAAGAACCGTCAGAATGGAATGCGAAGCTGTCGCAAAACTCGAAGCCCGCATTGATGATAGCTTCGAAAAAGCGTGTGAATTAATCCTATCTGTACAAGGTCGAGTTATTGTGACAGGCATGGGAAAATCAGGCCACATAGGTCGCAAAATTGCAGCAACTCTCGCCAGCACAGGCACACCAGCATTCTTTGTTCACCCTGGCGAAGCAAGCCACGGTGATTTGGGAATGATCACACCAACAGACGTTGTCATTGCTATATCCAACTCCGGCAAATCCGCTGAGGTATTAACACTCCTGCCGTTATTTAAACGCATGGATATACCCCTAATCAGCATGACGGGAAATCCAGAGTCGCCTCTGGCAACCGCCGCTGATGCTCATTTAGATATTTCTGTCGAGACAGAAGCCTGTCCTCTAGATTTAGCGCCAACCTCCAGCACCACGGTAACCCTAGTGATGGGCGATGCACTGGCGGTTGCGTTACTAGAGGCGAGAGGATTCAGCGCCGAAGACTTTGCCTTTTCTCATCCCGGTGGCGCACTCGGTCGCAAGCTTTTGCTCAAGGTTGAAAACATCATGCACAAAGGCGACGAAATTCCCGTGGTATTAACAACCACACCAGTAACACAAGCCCTTGTTGTTATGACTGAAAAAGGTCTCGGCATTACCACAGTTGCCGATACCGAAGGTGCTCTTTGCGGAGTATTTACCGACGGCGATTTACGCAGACATGTTGATCTCGGCACCAACTTGTCAACGGCAGTGATGAGCCAAGTCATGACGCCTAAACCGCAAACCGTTTCGCCAAATATGTTGGCTGCCGAAGCGTTACACCTTATGGAAACCCGAAAAATTACCGCGGTAATTGTCTCTGACGAACATCAAAAACTGGTTGGAATTCTGCACTTGCACGACATACTACGCGCGGGCGTGATTTGAATAACCAAAGTTGAACCGCCTAATCGCGCCACCGTTAACTCAATAGCTAAAGTAATTATGACCTCTACCTGCCTGAAAGAATTGTCGACAAAATTAAAAGAAAATATCCAACAAATAAAACTATTGCTTCTAGACGTAGACGGCGTTTTAACCGATGGCAAACTGTATTTCGGTAACGATGGTAACGAATACAAAGCATTTAACACGCTAGATGGTCACGGTATAAAAATCTTGCAAAAATCGGGTGTTAAGGTTGGCATTATAACGGGACGTAAAAGTGCTTTGGTTGAAAAACGAGCCAGAGATCTCGGCATCGAAATTTTAGTTCAAGGCAGAGAAGACAAGTACACCGCACTAAAAGAAATACTGGCTGAACATAATTTTGCACTCAACCAAGTTGCATTTATTGGCGATGATTACCCGGACTTAACCGTTATGACTAAGGTAGGTTTTGCGGTAACCGTGGCAAATGCTTTACCCGCCATGGTTGAACATGCGCACTGGCAAACAACTCGTAATGGTGGCGAAGGCGCGGTTAGAGAAACTTGCGATCTTATTATGCAGGTGCAAGGCACTTTTGATGCTGCATTAAGTCCTTATCTCCAGTAAGGTAGAGTTTGTAAACCAACAGTTTCCAGTCATTAGCAACATGCAATAACGCCCACTCGCTTAAAGTTATCCACAGTAGCCGTGTTAAAAAAAATCTTAACAACTTCCATCATTGCAGGCCTGTTTGTGCTTGTCATACTACTGTGGGAAAACCCTGAAATTACTCAGACTAAACCCGCCACTGAAACACAATCGCAGGCGCCAGTGGCAATTATACAAAATTCCAAAACTCGCCAATTCGACGCAACAGGTCGGCTACAGTATCTATTAGTTGTCGATAAGGCCGAGCAATACCTAAGATATAACGCACAAAACCGCCCGCTCGAAGCCAAACGAGGCTACACCGACTTAAGCAATCCTTTCCTGACGCTGTTTTCCGAACAACCCAATCAAACTCCCTGGAAAATCACCGCCGATCATGGGCGAGCAGAAAATAATGGCTCATTGATTACACTTTGGGGAAATGTGGTGGTCAGAAAAGACTTAGAGACCGGTGGAGAATATCGACTCACAACCGATAAATTGGACGTAAAACCTGTCGAACAAATCGCTGAATCAGAAAGTCCTGTGTCCATTACCAGCCCTGAAGGCATTGCCGACTCTGTTGGTATGCGTCTGAACATGATTACCAACATAACCGAACTACTTTCTCAAGTTACAGGCATTTATGAAACTCAACCTGCACCGTAAAAACGAAAGCGCCCAGCCACAACCATTCGCCTCGGCAGTAAAAATGGTCGTGGTTGTTATTGGATTATTGTTATCAATCAATACCGCCGTGGCATTGCCAAGCGACAGCGATCAACCCATCAATATTGACGCCGACAGAGCTGAGCGAAATGACAAAACCGGAGTAACCATTTTCTCTGGCAACGCCAAACTCAAACAAGGCACCTTGGTAATCGTCGCAGATACAATCACCATTCATCATAAACCCGAAGGCGTAGAAAGTATTACAGCGACAGGAAATCCAGCAACGCTTGAACAAAAACCCAAAATCGACAAACCCACGGTTAAAGCCGAAGCTAAACGCATTCACTACTCTGTCATCAATGAGAAAATCAAACTGTCCGTAAATGCGCAAATTGATCAGGGCGACGGCTCGAAAATCAACAGCGATACCATCGATTACGACCTTAAAGACTCCTATGCCGTAGCGTCGGGTGAGAATCGAGTGAAGTTGATTATTCAACCTCAAAATAAAGACACCACAAACACCAACCAATAAACCTTGTTGAATCTTTCAATTAATCACTACCAGCACTAAGAGTTATGAGTCGACTGAGCGCTAAAAATTTGGCCAAAAGCTACGGATCGAGACAAATCGTATCCGACGTTTCATTTTCTGTGTCAACGGGAGAAGTTGTTGGCTTACTCGGCCCAAATGGTGCGGGAAAGACCACGTGTTTTTACATGATTGCAGGAATTGTTAAAGCCGATCACGGCAGCGTTTGGATCGACAACGAAGACATTACCAATCTTCCCATGCATGGCCGCGCCAGACGCGGACTTGGCTATCTCCCACAAGAAGCATCGGTATTTAGAAAGCTATCGGTCAAAGACAATATTTTAGCAATCTTAGAGACTCGATCCGATTTATCTGCAACAGATCGCAAAGACCGAGCGCAACAACTTTTAGAAGAATTTCACATCACCCACGTACAAGACAGCCAAGGCATCGCCCTATCCGGTGGTGAGCGTCGTCGCGTCGAAATTGCTCGCGCGCTAGCGACAGAACCACGCTTTATCCTCCTTGACGAACCCTTTGCCGGCGTGGACCCAAAATCCGTCGGTGATATCAAGCAAATTATTGAACACCTTCAATCACGAGGAATTGGCGTACTCATTACCGACCACAACGTTCGCGAGACCTTAGATATCTGCGAGAAAGCCTATATTGTGGGCGGCGGGTTTATCATTGCCGAAGGCGACGCTGAGACGGTTTTATCCAACCAAAAAGTAAGAGACACTTATTTGGGTGAAGGCTTTAAGCTCTAAATTGAGCCGCCACCTCAACCGACCCTCAATAAAACAACAAAAGCCTCGACACCTATCAAAGAACCCACAGAAAGACTCTTTTTTAGCCTACAAGACCACCCAAAAGACATTTTAGGCGACATTAAAAAACCGCTTTACCTTGCTGTTGAAATAGGCGAACATTGGTCTTACTGTTAAGTGATCAACAAGTAATCCCCTCCGCTAAAGCACTCGCTGTTCTTTTATTTTTCCCCTCAAAACATTTATTTAAAGAAAATTCAAGGTTGGGCATATTTTTTGCTTAATAGATGTTGCAAAAACGCCCCTTTCAAGTCTACACTGACACTAAGCTTGATCAGAATCAGCTCCGATTCTGACACCGTTTTTGGAAGTAGTGTCAAGTTATGAAACAATCATTACAGCTAAAAATGGGTCAACAATTAACGATGACCCCTCAGTTGCAGCAAGCCATTCGCCTGCTACAACTCTCAACGCTCGATCTTCAACAAGAGATTCAAGAAGCTCTTGAGTCTAATCCCATGCTCGAAGTTAGCGAATCCGATGACTCTCACCTTGATAGCGGTGAGTCCGGCGACAACAGCGAACAACCCAACGAAATTTCCGACAACTTCAGCGAAGAAAAAGTTACCGCAACCGCATCCGAATCCGAATCCGATTCTGGCGACGCCCAAGAAGGCGAATGGCAGGAAAACATTCCCGAGGATTTACCCGTTGATACCCAGTGGGACGACATTTACCAAGGCAGTAGCAACTCTTCCTCGTCATCAGCCGTAGAACGAGACGACAGCTTTTTCGACAGCCAAATCGACAACACCGAGACCCTTCAAGAATACTTACTGTGGCAATTGAATCTGACTCCGATGTCAGAAACCGATCGAACCATTGCTTTAGCAATCATAGACTCGGTAGAGCCCAGCGGTTTGCTCTCAAGCAGTATCGAGGAGATTTTTCACGGCCTACGCGGTGACTGGCGTGAGAATGACGAAGATGCCGAACAAGAAAGCGGTGAGCTTGAAGCTTCTGAACCTCTAAACGAAGACGCAGATACAGACGAAGACCTAAGCCTCGACGAAGTGATTGCGGTTCAACACCGACTTCAACTGTTTGATCCTATCGGCTCTTGCAGCGTCGATTTGTCTGAATGTTTGATGGTACAACTCAATCAATACGCCAAAGAAACACCCGGACTGGAAACCGCCAAGGCGGTAGTTGCAGAGCATCTAGCGTTACTTGGCAGTCGTGACTACAAACAGTTAATGCGTAAATGTCGCGTTAAAGAGCCCGAACTCAAAGTTGCGATCGATTTAATTCAGGAATTAACACCTCATCCCGGCGCTACTATCGGCAGCAGCGATACCAGTTATATCGTTCCCGATGTTTTTGTGAGCAAGCAAGAAGGTCGCTGGATCGTAGAGCTGAACCCAGAAATAGCCCCTAAAATTCGCATCAACAACAATTACGCCAGTCTTGTAAAGCGTGCCGATAGCAGTGAAGACAACACCTTCTTGCGAGATAATTTACAAGAAGCACGCTGGTTCTTGAAAAGTTTACAAAGCCGCAACGAGACTCTACTGAAGGTTGCAAGCTGCATTGTTGAAAAACAACAGGGCTTTTTGGATTTCGGCCCAGAATCCATGAAACCTCTAGTACTTCACGACATTGCCGAAGACGTAGGCATGCATGAGTCGACAATTTCACGGGTAACAACGCAAAAATACATGCACACGCCTCAAGGCATCTTTGAGTTAAAATACTTTTTCTCAAGCCACGTCAGCACAGACAATGGCGGCGAATGCTCTTCAACCGCAATACGTGCCATTATCAAAAAGCTGGTTGCCGCAGAAGACGCTCGCAAACCCTTAAGCGACAGCAAAATTACCGCGTTACTGGCAGACCAAGGCATTCAAGTCGCCCGAAGAACCATTGCGAAATATCGCGAATCCTTGGGTATTCCAGCCTCGAACGAACGTAAAAGACTGGTCTGACCAACCATGACTCGGTGATCTCGACCCTAATTCATACCCGATTACACGGGTTTAAAACCTGTGTAATCAATGACTTAACTCTGACATGAGGAATAACAATGACTCTTAGCATCAGTGGGCACCACGTCGAAGTCACCGACTCTATTCGAAATTATGTTGAAACTAAATTTGAAAAACTCGGCAAACACAACCCGCAAATCACTACAATCAATGTTGTATTAAGGGTTGAAAAACAAAGACAAAAAGCAGAAGCTTCCGTACACATAAGTGGCAAAGATATATTTGCCGAGAGTGAATCTGACGATCTGTATATTGCCATCGATGAAATGGCCGTAAAATTAGATCGGCAATTGCTCAAACATAAAGAGAAAGCAACCAGCCACCGTTGATTATGGACCTCTCCAGCATTCTTACTCCCAGCCGCGTTAAATGTGGCTTGGAGGGATCAAGTAAAAAGCGAACATTAGAAAATGTCGCGCAATTCATTACTAAAGGATTCCCAGTTCTTGACGCTGATGAGCTCTTTCGCCGCCTGATGGCCCGCGAAAGACTCGGCTCGACCGGAATCGGGCAAGGAATTGCGATTCCGCATTGCCGACTGGAAAACTGTACCGGCGTCATGGGAGCGTTATTTAAACTTAATACGCCATTGGACTTTGACGCCATCGATGACGCGCCCGTAGATCTGATCTTTACGCTGCTAGTCCCCGAGGAAGCGGATGACTCCCACCTTAAAACTCTGGCGAAAATCGCTGAGGTTTTGTCCCAAACCGAGCTGGTAAAAAAATTGCGCAACTGCAAAAGTGATGAAGAGTTGTACCAAGTTATTACCCAGCAGTAATCTTTCGTTTCGCGGAGCATAAAATGGAGTTGGTCATTGTTAGCGGCAGATCAGGCTCAGGCATCAGCAGTGCTTTACGTGCGCTGGAAGACGCCGGAATGATTTGTATCGACAACTTTCCAATTACCCTGCTCAAGTATTTGGTCACATCACAAACGGATCAGTCCAAACAATTCGCCGTAAGCATTGATGCGCGCAGTAACCTACAAGAGTTAGAAGCTTTCGATAGTTTGTTTCCACAGCTAGAGAGTTTATGCCGCAAGACACAAATCATTTTTTTGGATGCCCGAGACGATGTTCTCATTCAGCGTTTTAGTGAGACTCGCCGCAAACATCCGCTAACATCCGATAATGTTGATTTGAAAGACGCTATTTTGGCGGAGTCTGAGCTTTTAAGGCCCATTCAAACCCGTGCAAGCCGAGTTATAGACACCAGTAATTTAAGTGTGCATGACCTTCGAAATCTGGTTCATAAATGGGTGACAGGTTCAGGAGCACCGCACATGGCGGTGCAGTTTCAGTCCTTCGGATTTAAACGCGGGTTGCCAGCTGATGCCGATCTAGTCTTCGATGTGCGCTGCTTGCCCAATCCATTTTGGATTCCCAAGTTGCGCGGCTGTACGGGTAATGATCCAGAAGTTGTACAGTTTTTAAAGAGTCAATCAATGGTTCACGCTATGATCGATTCAACACAAAACTTTTTAAAACAATGGTTACCTGAATACGAAAAAAGCAATCGCAGCTACATAACCATTGCTATCGGTTGCACCGGTGGGCAACATCGCTCTGTATATGTCTGTAATGCGCTCGCCGACCAATTAAAAGAAGATTTCGAAAATATACTCGTCCGCCATCGCGATCTGGCGGTGCCGAATCGCTCAAAAACGTCATAGCCGTGTACGGTTATAGTAGTAAACCGTCATAGCGGTAAACTACAGAGAGCATTCTTTTTTTAAAATTTCGATAATTTTCTAAAATAGCGACAATAATAACGATAAACGTTCTATTATTAGCCATCGAAATACAATAATAACAACAAAAGAACTCAACAATAATTTCATAAATCGCGATTAAGTTAACTCATTAAAAGTCACTCAATCACTTTTTATTACTATTCCAAGCGCCTACACAATGATCGAAAAGAATATCCTGGTCTCCAACACCAAAGGCTTGCATGCTCGTGCCGCTACTAAGCTCGCCAAATTGGCTATGCAATTTAGCGCGACACTTTCTATTGAAGCCAATGGAAAAAAAGCAGATTGCAAAAGCGTTATGTCGATTCTGTTATTGGCGGCATCTGCGGGCACTTTAGTAACCATCTGTGCAGATGGCAGCGATGAACAAGCTGCGCTTACTGCGATTGAAGCTTTATTTGCCGATAAATTTGAAGAAGACAATTGAACCCTTTTCACTGCCGTGTATTTTCAGACTTATATTTCCGCTAATATTTCGCACAAATAATTAATAAAACCTTCGTTTTATTTGAAAGCTAATTAATAACAAGATTAATCATTCGAAATCGCCTGCCCCAAAAAGTCTTTAAAAAAGAAATCTTTATCACACCGACTTGTCATGAACATTGCCTAGTCTCTAAACTAACAATATTGATTCACCCGCCTACAAAATCGTGTTTCAACCGAATTGTTAACTTTTTTGGTTGATAAAGCACCGCACGAATAAGCCATCATTAACTGAAGTGGGAATTTATGGCCTCTAGTAAATCGAAAACGCAGCTACTGACTCTAGAATCCCATTCAAAATTAACCGAGATATTATCGGCGCTCGATAGCGGCGCGTTTAATTCAACACGTCGGATGTTGAATGGCCTTCAACCGGCCGCAATTGCGCACTTATTAGCATCTTCACCACCCAATCGCCGGATGTTAATTTGGGAGTGGGTAGATAAAGAGCTTGAAGGTGAGGTAATTCAAGAACTGCCTGACAATGTTCGCGGCCAGCTTTTGAACGAGATGGATACTGCCGATCTTGCAGCAATGGCCGAAGAACTGGAAGCCGATAACGTTGCGGATATTCTTCAACAGCTCCCAGACCAAGTGATTCAAGAAGTTTTGGCGACCATGTCGAGCCAAAACCGGTCTCTTGTAGAGTCGATACTGTCCTACGATGAAGACACCGCCGGTGGTTTAATGAACACCGACACCATCACCGTGCGGCCGGATATCACTCTCGACGTAGTTCTTAGATACTTAAGACGACACGAAGAATTACCCAACTCGACCTATTATCTTATTGTCGTCAACCGATCGGACATTTTCTTGGGTTTGTTACCCATTACCAAATTATTGACCTGCGATCCGAGTTTAACCGTGCGCGAGATCATGGATACAGACGTGACGGCAATTCATTGCGAAATGAAAGACACCGAAGTAGCCAGTCTGTTTGAACGCGAAGACTGGGTAATGGCACCGGTTATCGACGATGAAGGAAAATTGATTGGACGTATCACCATTGACGACGTTGTTGACGTAATTCGAGAAGGTGCCGATCACTCCTTAATGAGTATGGCGGGTCTTGAAGATGACTCGGACACCTTTGCGTCGGTACGTAAAACCTCGCCTCGACGCGCTATCTGGTTAGGCATCAACCTGTTAACCGCCATCATCGCATCCATGGTGATTAGCCTATTCCAAGATACCATCGACAAGGTTGTAGCTTTAGCAGTGTTAATGCCCATTGTCGCAAGTATGGGTGGTGTTGCCGGCAGTCAGACCTTAACCGTGATTATTCGAGGCATAGCGCTTGGTCATATTGGTCGAGGAAACCTCTCTTGGCTACTCAGCAGAGAGTTTCAAGTCGGCCTAATTAACGGCATTGTCTGGGCTGCGATTATGGCGATTATCGTGATGTTTTGGTTTGACGATAAAATAATCGCCTTTATTATTGCCTTCGCGATGATTGTGAACTTAATCTTTGCCGCACTGGCGGGTGCCTTATTACCCGTCATTCTAAAAGCCCTGAAAATAGACCCGGCTTTAGCTGGAGGTGTGGCATTAACAACCGTCACCGATGTTGTCGGCTTTTTTGCATTCTTAGGGCTTGCAACCTACTTCTACACATAACGAAAGAAATATAACTAAAGAAACAAGGCGAAATGCTTACGACAAGGGTAAACTCACACCACTTATAGCGGTACAAATTAAGATTTTAAAGATAGAACAATGACTGACGAATATTTTGATGAAGACTTGGGCCCCAGTAAAACCCAACGAAAGAAAGAATCCAACGCTCTTCAAGAGTTTGGCGAGAAGCTTACAGCCCTTAACGACCAACAGATTGCGACGCTAAACTTAGACAGCGATATTCTTGATGCCGTAAAACAAGCTCGCATCATGAGACCTGGTAACGGTCGCCGTCGGCAGATTCAATACATTGGTAAATTACTGCGCAACAGTGATTTTGAGAGTATTCAATTAAATTACGATGAGATGTACAAGGAGCAAGAAAACCAAGTGCAACTTCATCATGTTTGTGAGAATTGGCGCGACAGACTGATCGACGATAACTCAGCCTTACAAGATTTTATTGATCAATACCCACAAGCAGACCGCCAGCAATTGCGCCAACTGCTCAGAAATATTCCAAGCGGTGATAAAACAGAAAAATCCGTTGAAAGTACACGTAAGCTGTACAAGCACATCAAACAAATCATCATTTCTTAAAAACTACTGTACCTGAACTTATGTCGCTGGAAACTCTAGACTAATCAGAGTTTCCTACATTAAACATCGGTGCGTCACGTCAATTGGCCGATGGAAACGACAGCTTAGGATCTTAAGTTTCTTTTGGCGGTAATGCTTTAGAAGATTTATTTTGAGCGTCTTCATTGGCTTTTTTTCCGGCTTTTTTCGCAGCGTTATCATCAAATAATCGCACGAATTCTGTTTTCGGATTATCCCAAGAGCCGGTAATTTTATAGCTAACACTCGCGACCTTATCGACTTGTTTTTTGAATAACTTACTTGCCACATATACACCGGCCGCAGCGGGTAAACCACCGGCAAGTGCTGCTAACAACGTTAAATTACCACCAACCGGCAAGGTCGCAACCAAGGTGGTGTCCATTTGCTGATTTACCAAATCAAAGCTTCCTGCGTAACTTAATGTGCTTGAAGGCGCTTTTACCTTAACAGGTAAAGGCACAAACATTTCTCCGTTATTAAATTGCAAGCGGCCATCAATACTGTCAAACGCCATACCGCTATCGACCAAATCCGAAACGCCCAATTTCAAACGCCGCGCCCAAGAATCAAAATTAAATAACGCAATTAATCGTAAAAACGCATCGCTACCGCCTTCTGTTACACGAACAAAACGACCATGCTCGATATCAAGATCAACCGCACCGGACAAATTATCCAGCTCAATAGCTGCAGGCGAGCCATACCACGCTAAATCTAATCCAAATTTAGCTCCGGATGATTCAAGAAATTGCGGCTGTTGCCAATTTTGTAAAGTGTCTTGAATACGTGCGGCAGATACAAGTCCGGTGAAGCTCGATCTCATATCATCAAAATCAGTCCAAATTAATTGGGCACCACCCTCACCATTGATACCCGATATTTCAAGACCATTAATTTCGCCCAAAATATTGTCGACACGCAGCTCGTTATCGGTTGGGTTTAAATCGAATCTCCATTGACCATAGGGTTTGTCGTTAAAATAAAGGGCTTGAATATCAACTTGCGCATAAGGTATTTCAGAAATATCCACATCTGCCAAAGGATCGGTCGCAGTCTGTACCGAATCATCGTCGGCAATATCAGACTGTATTTTTAAATGTTCCAGCTCCACAAATAGCGGGGCACTTTCGTCTTCAGAGATCCGAATTCGTCCTTTTAAAGGATCGCTTTCAAACGCAATAAGCAAAGCATCATCCAGCCGACCGCCAATGGCATGCAAATTATTTACTTCCCGAATTTTGACATCTGCATGATTGGCAATTAAATCAAAGCTAAGGTCCAAGCTTTTTCCCGAAGATTTTTGAACCTGTGACTGAAACTGTTCATAACTATTGAGTGTTTCTAGCCATTGATCCAACTGGAATTTAGGTAACTGTCCGGTTACGCGCAGTCCTGAATAATCAATCGGTGCCTTATCAAACAGGCCAATACCGGCACTCTGTATAACACCGTCAGTACTCAGAAACGAAAATTCAACATTCTTGTTGCTAAGCTCTTTGCTGATTGAGCTTATTTTTCCGCTGTAGATATTTTGATGATCATTAATTTTAAGTTGTAAATTAAATGGCCAAAAATCATCTTCTAGCTTGTTGAAAGGTTCGGGAAGATTTACAGAAACACCGACTAAATCCGATTCAATATTTAATACTGTAGCGGGCTTATCTTTAGACGTTTTAGACGCTGAAGGGATAATCAACTCGCCATCGACCAAGGCCATACCTTGCGCAAATAATAATTCTGGACTTTGCAACCATTGTTGCACTTCGCGAACATCAACAGAGCTGCTGAAATGCACACTGGTATTGCTTGCTCCGAGCGATGCCTGTGTTTGAAAAGAATCGCTATAGCCTTCACTAACGATAAAAGCCGATGCCGGTTGATTCCAGAGCGAAAACTCTAAACCACTCGAACTCAAACCCAACTCGCTGCTAAATTCCAATGGCCCGGTTAAATCTTCTAAAACCAAACCGATATCGCCCAGCATTAAATTTCCGGGCGATAAGAATAAATCAACGTACTGAGATCCCTCTAATTCGCCATCGGAAATAGGAATCTGCAATGATATTGCACCTTCGAATGCACTGCTCAGCTGCCAAGCATCCAACGCCGATCCTAGATTTTCTTTAATAGGTGTTTCCGTTAATAATCGAATGCCATCGCCACCAGGGCCTTGAACTCGTCCGTGAATATTAATGAGATCTTGCTCATTAATGCGCTCAATAGTGGCGACCACATCGTGCAAATGCGTATTCCACAGCTGTGCAGAGTCAACATTAACCGTCGCTTGTTTGTTGTTTAATTCAACCCGACCTTGAATGTTGGAAATATTCGGCCACTGCGGATGAAAGCTTAATTCGCCACTCTCAATACCTAGCCAAAGTTGAGTATTAACCTCTCCGCCACGCGCTAAACTGCCACGATAAATAAACCCCGACTCCGTAATTTCACCTTGATGAATGGAAGTCTCTAACCATGACTTAAGATCTGGATTGATAACCTGCGGTATAAATATCTGCCGATATTTAAAATCACTGTCGACCAAACTGATAAACATATCCATATTGGACGAGCGCGTGCCTTCATACCAAGGTAAATCAATGGCAACCTTGCCCACCGCTGTACCAATTTCACCATCGAGATAAATTAAACCTGTATAGATTTGTATTTGGTTATTCTCCGGTGATAACTGCCATTTTATCGACCCTCGCGCAGTATCAAATTGCATTGGAGATTCAAAGGCAGTCGTAAACCATGCCGAAAATCCATCGTAGCTGTTAAGAACCACCTCGCCAGATCTGGCGGTAGCACTCACATAACCGGTAATATTTTTCAGTTCCGGAGCACCGCGCCAATCACCAACTGAAACCGAATGTAAATTAGCGGATATATGAAACGCCTCGGTATCAAATATCGGAAATTCAATATGCACAGCCGACAAACTGCCCGTGGGGTGTAGGTCGGTAAGAAGTTCTTGAAGAAAGCTTTGGTTTTCTAAAAATCCCAAAGAAAAATCACTGAGCTTGGATAGATCGATCTGTGGAAATGCGAAGTTCCAAATATTGTCTTCCAATAAAATCGATAAATGATCGATACGCGCTTGATGTTGCTCCCAATGAATTATGGAATCGCGCAACTCTAAACTGACTAAAAATTCGTTGGGACTAAAATTAATCGTTCCACCAACGGATGTTTCGAAAAAACTCGGTATTTGTGAGCCGTTAATGGTGGCGTTTTCAACGGTTGCAGATAACCCACCCACAATTTTATATTCAGAGCGCCGTTTACTGGTTAACCATAATTGAGCGTTTAGCGAATCGTTTTCGGGGTCTACATCGTTAAAGGCGAGATCAGCCTGAGGAAAAAAGTTTTTAAGCTCGGCTAAGGGGAACTGTGAGAATTCAACAAAACCGGTAACGTCTCTGTGATCTATTGAACGTGGATCACCATGAGCTTCTAATACCGCGCGCGCAAGTGGTTTTTGGTCAAATTGAATATTCGCTAATAAACGATGAAAATCTCGTTGGTTTTGAAATTCGATTTCTGAAATCGACAAATCAATTATTCGTCCTGAATAGGTTTCAAGCGATAAAGAAACATTTTCGATGGATAAACTGTCGGCAATAAAAAACAAATCTGTTGGATCATCAATGGCATTATTGGTCGATGAGGTTGTTTTAATACCCGCTAACTGCCACGCGCCCCTGGCACTTTGTTGCAGGCGCAGTGATGCCTCTGAAAAGGCGATACTTTTCCAAACCCAATTTCCACGCACCAAACTCGCTAACAAATCAACTTCAATCACCGCCTGTTCTACAGCAATACTGGGTAAGGACTGCGTGTCCGTCGGCTCGGTTGGAAATATCTGCAAACCTTGAATTGAGATGGCAGGAGTAAGATTTAGCCATTGTGCGCTGAGCTGATCAATGCGCACATCGCTGGAGATACGTTGGCTAATGATATTCGCGAAATAATCTTTATTACGCTCAATCAATGGCGTTGCCAGACGACCACCTTGAATAAGCAGTGCAGATACAACGATGAGTAATGCAATGCTCAGCCAAAATACGTTAGCTGATTTAATGAATACTTTTTTCATACATTGCTTGTGGAACGAAAACCTTTTGTCATTAATGGTTTTTCTGTCGTCGGTAATTTAATTCAAGCCGCTCTATCAGCTCGACCTAGATTTGTACTTAAAAACACAATGCGTTGCAGATAAACGTCTGCGAGTTGCGTATTTTTGTACAATTCAGTTACTTGCATCGGTACAAATTAAACCAAATTTGAAGTTAACATCGCTATTAACTGTTACACCGAATTTGGTTTTGATAGCGGTTTTTTGTACCTCACCACTCTATCAATGGTCGCTGTACCGCGCCTGAATTAATCATTTGTACAAAAATAGATTTTTGATCGATTATCCAATATGTTCTTACAAACTCAGACTAGGGCTAGAATTGCACCTTAGGCTAATTTACCGTAAAAAATCTGCGCGGTTTATAGCGATTACTTAAATCAATTATACGTTTTTACCGATTATTTAAGACAATCAATACTAAATAGGAATAATGTCGTATTGTTCTTGGCTGTAAATAGCCTCGACCTGAAATTGAATTTCACGACCAATAAAAGCCTCTAAATCGGCAACATTTGCCGACTCTTCATCGAGTAAACAATCAACAACCAGTTGTGATGCCAAGACAAGTATCTTAGGCGTATCGTAAGTTCGAGCTTCACGTAGAATTTCACGAAAAATTTCGTAACAAATAGTTTGTGCAGATTTAAGCGTGCCGCGACCGTCGCACACGGGGCAGGGTTCACACATGATTTGTCCAAGAGATTCTCGCGTGCGCTTGCGCGTCATCTCAACCAATCCCAACTCGGACACACCCGTTATGGTGGTTTTGGCGTGATCTTTTTCCATAGCTTTTTCAAGCGTTCTTAAAACCTGCCGCTGGTTTTCTTGCTCTTTCATATCGATAAAATCGACAACAATAATGCCACCAATATTGCGAAGCCGAATCTGACGAGCAATGGCGCTTGCCGCTTCAAGATTAGTTTTGTAGATGGTTTCTTCGAGATTGCGATGGCCAACAAAACCACCGGTATTCACATCAATGGTCGTCATGGCTTCGGTTTGCTCGATAATTAAATAACCGCCTGACTTTAAGGGCACCTTTTTGCTAAGAGCTTTCTGAATTTCGTCTTCGACACCGTACAAGTCAAATAACGGACGCTCACCGGGATAATGCTCGATTTTGCCAGCAATTTCCGGTGCATACTGTCTGGCGAACTCAATCATTTTGCCGTGCACTTCACGGGAATCGACACGAACTTTTTCGATATGAGGTTTTACCAAATCTCGTAGGGTTCGCATAAACAAGGGAAGATCTTGATAAATAACCGATGGCACCTTAGCCTTTTTAGCTTTGTTAGACAGGTCCGCCCACATCTTTTGCAAAAAGGGAATGTCGGCGACCAGATCATCTTCTTGCGCACCTTCGGCGACGGTGCGAACGATAAACCCTCCCTCGGGCCGCTCTGGCAGGTCAGCGATGGCTTTTTCAACCAGAGTTCGTAAACGATCCCGCTCTCCATCATCCTCAATGCGTGTTGAAATACCAATGTGCTCGGTTTGTGGCATATACACTAGGTAGCGTCCCGAAACCGATAAATGAGTGGTTAATCTCGCGCCCTTGGTTCCTATGGCATCTTTAGTGACCTGCACCGTTAGGGTTTGGCCTTCATGAACAATATCTCGGATATCAGGAACCTGTGCAGACCGATCTTCCATGCCGTTTTCATCCAGCGGTGCGATATCGGCCGCGTGAATAAAACCTGCTCGCTCCAGCCCAATGTTGACAAAGGCGGCTTGCATACCCGGTAAAACCCGAACGACCTTACCTTTAAAGATGTAGCCCACAAACCCTTTGCTCTGCGTACGTTCGATATAAACTTCTTGCAGCACACCGTTTTCAACTAAGGCTACGCGAGTTTCAGTTGGGGCAAAATTAATTAATAACTCTTCGCTCATATTTTTTCTTTATTATTAATGACTAAGGGAAACGCCGATTAACCTAGAGTTTCCAGTGACACAAGGATGCGCCCCAGTGATTAAATCACGGTTGAGTTAATCACAGGTTCCTAAGGTATCTTATGATGAGCAAATGTTTAACACTCAACTCGTTAACGTCTTTAAATACTTATCGAAGCCATATGGGAACGCCAATTTCTTTAAACATTGGCACCAAAATCTCTATGGGTAGGCCAACCACATTGCTGTAACTACCAACGATTTTCTCAACAAATACACCGCCATAACCTTGAATGGCATAGCTACCGGAGCGATCCTGTGGTTCGCCGGTTCGCCAGTAGGCTTCAATCTCTGACTCCGATATCGAGCGAAAGGTCACCAGGGTGGTACTGGTGTTAATCAGCTTGGTTTCACCCCATACAATGGCCACGGCACTAATCACTTCATGATCTCGTCCTGACATCGCCAAAAGCATGGATTTTGCGTCGGCAAGACTGGTTGGTTTTTCCAAAACCCTGCCATCGCAAACGCCTATGGTATCGGCACCCAATACTGCCACTGAGTCGTCATACTGCTGAGCAATAAACGATGCTTTCTCTAATGCAAGACGCTGCACATACTCTAAGGGTGTTTCAGTTGCGGAGTAAACTTCAGGAACATTGGCTGGCGCAACAATAAATTGCACGCCAATTTGTTCGAGTAATTGTTTTCTACGAGGAGATTGCGAGGCCAGTACCAGTTGAGCTGGATTCATGGGAGGTTTATATCCTATAAATGTTCTATCCGTTTCAATTTAAAGACTTTTTCGCAAATGTAAACTGTGTGGCAAAAAAGCATCTGAAGTTTTTAGACAAAACATTAGCGCCGTCTTGACGGCTTTAGGAGCTAATTTGTTGAGCTTGAGAAGGCCGCCAGCGGAATAGTGAATCTAATTGACGTGACTGTAAAACCTGAGCGTGACTGTAAAACCTGAGCGTCGTTGTGAAACCTGAGCGAACCTATAGACCAATTCCCACAGCCGTAGCAGTGTCAACTAACGCGGTAAATGACCCGAAAACGCTCCAGTAAGACGTGCACAATTGGCCACAACAAAGCACTGGCAACGGCGGGTAATAGGAATTCGCTCGGCCGAGCGGAATGTCCGGTAAGACTGTGCACCCAGTTCACAAATAATTGATAAATACCCAGCATAACGAATATCCAGATCGCTTGTTGCCAAGGTTGGTAGGTGCGAATGCGCTGGTAAGATAAAAGGCAAATATAAGCAACGATAACCATGGCCAGTGTGTGCTGGCCGAATACCGAAAAAGACACTACATCGAGGGATAACCCGGTCATCCAAGCACTTAAAATACCGACGGTTTGCGGTAACGCCAAAGACCAGTAAATAAATACCATGGCGACAAACTGAGGGCGCAACCAACTAATTTCTTGCGGTAGCGGCATCACACTCAGCATTAATGCGACAACCACCGTTAAGACGATAAACCAACGATTGTTAGCAACAACAGTTTGCATCAAGGTTCGTCCGTTAACTCGGCGGTAGTCGTTGATTGCGGCGTGGTTGTGTCTCTAAATACCAGCAAAACATGACGACTGCGATTTAACTGAGCCATAGGCTCAACTCTAATGCTCGCAAAAGGTCTACCAGGATCGTGGATCACTTCTAAAACTCTTCCGACCGGATAACCACGAGGGAATCGCTGGCCAAGGCCGGAACTCACCAACAGATCGCCTTCTTTAATGTCCACGGTATTTGAAACATGGCGTAGCTCAAGGCGATACAAATCACCGGTTCCTTCTACAATGGCGCGAACACCGTTGCGGTTCACCTCAACCGGCAGAGCGTGAGTGCTGTCGGTAATGAGCAACACCTGACTCGATATTGGCCCAACCTCAACGACCTGCCCCATTAAACCATGGGCATCTAACAAGGGTTGACCTACATAAACGTTGTCTCGGGAGCCTTTATTAATGACCACCTTGTGCACCAAAGGATCGGAAGAAACGCCAATCATTTCGGCCACTAACACCTGTTCAGCAACCATTTCTGCCGAATTCATCAGCTCACGCAAACGGACGTTTTCGGTGACAACGGCAGCCATGCCTTGCAGTTTACGCTGATGAATCAACAGCTGTTCCTTGAGGGCGCGGTTTTCTTCAACCAACTGATCACGGGTAACAATATTAACCTGACCCCATTCGCTAATTCGTGAGGGAATACTGGTGACCCAATAAAAAGGAGCGGCTACAGCGGAAAGCTTGGCTTTAACAGGCTTGAGATATGGGGTGAAAACATCGACAAGGATAATAGTCATCGTGAGCAAAATTACCCACAATGTGATTCGGGATAACGACGATGCACCTTTGGAAAATAGCGGTTTAATGGCAATTTCCTGATATTAATACATGTGGAGTCATTAACAATCGGATGAGTAACGATCATCCAAAGACAAACACGAAATACTCTGTGTTGTTAAAGAATAGCATTATCTAAAAAAGAGTTGGCTAAATTTTAGCTCTCTTGCAAGCATCCTTGCTTGCAATCAATATGAGAGCATCGAGCGCACAAACTGAAATCGATTAGCTCGACAACAAATCGATGCGATGGGTATCCATAAATTCCATGGCACGGCCACCACCACGGGCAACACAGGTCAATGGATCTTCGGCAACAATTACCGGTAAACCAGTTTCTTCACTGAGCAAGCGGTCAATATCGCGAAGCAAAGCACCACCACCGGTTAACACAATACCGCTTTCGGCAATGTCGGAAGCCAATTCCGGCGGCGACTGCTCAAGAGCACTTTTAACCGCTTGAACAATACCTGCCAGAGGTTCTTGCAAGGCTTCTAAAATTTCATCGGAATTGAGCGTAAAGCTTCTAGGAACACCTTCGGCAAGATTACGACCACGAACATCAATTTCGCGCACTTCGCTGCTGGCATACGCACAACCCACTTCTTGCTTGATGCGCTCAGCGGTAGCATCACCAATGACGCTGCCATAGTTACGGCGCACATAATTAACAATGGCTTCGTCAAAGCGGTCGCCACCAATGCGAACAGAATCGGAGTAAACCACGCCGTTTAAAGAAATAATGGCGATTTCAGTAGTACCACCACCAATATCAACAACCATTGATCCGCTGGCCTCTTCAACTCGTAAACCCGCACCAATTGCCGCTGCCATTGGTTCTTCTATTAAGCGAACTTCACGAGCACCAGCACCCAATGCCGATTCACGAATGGCGCGCTTTTCAACCTCTGTAGATAAACAAGGTACGCACACTAAAACGCGAGGACTGGGCTGAAACCAACTATTTTCATGCACTTTTTTAATAAAGTGCTGCAACATCTTTTCGGTAACTTGGAAATCCGCGATAACACCGTCTTTTAAAGGCCGAATGGCCGTAATGTTACCTGGCGTACGCCCCAACATTCGTTTAGCTTCAACACCAACGGCTTCAACAATTTTGTGGCCATTGTGAGTTCGGATGGCAACCACTGAGGGTTCGTCTAAGACAATGCCACGATCACGTACGTAGATAAGGGTATTAGCAGTTCCTAAATCTATCGATAGATCATTAGAGAACATACCGCGCAGACGCTTTGGCATTAACATAGAGAGTTTGTACCTTAGAAATTATATTTTTAACAAAGATGCAATGAAGGACACCCAAAGTGACCAATTTTCATACGCTCGTTATGCAAAATCTTTGGCCACAGTGCCCATTTTGGCTGTGCTTTTAAGTGCGTGCACTCTAACAATGGCAAGGGCATTGAGCAAGGTGGCATTAGCTATACTTGCGGGAATATCTGGCGATTTCGCTACATTTTAGTTCTAATTCCCAAAATTAAATTTACCCCGATACCAAAACGCGCAAATTTAATCTGTAAAAGCTGAGGTGGGATAGGTAATATCTCCAACCAAAAATAACAAGCTTTTATTTAACAGCACCAATTTATTTAAGTGGCACGATAGACCACAAAGATTGGCAAAGGTTTGTTTTTATAAGTTTAGGTGAGCTTCGGCAAAACCTATACATTCATGAATATTTTTTGCTCAATAGACAGGTAACCATTTTGGATCCTTCGGAAATACAAAAACTCGCCGATCTAGCAATGATCAAAATTGACGAGTCTCAAATTACAGAAGTTGCAGCACGCATCAGCGACGTATTAGCTCTAGTTGACGAGTTGCAAGCGGCAGATACCACCGGTGTAAAACCGATGGCGCACCCTCTCGACACTGTTCAGCGGTTACGCGCTGATGAAGTAACTGAAGTGAATCATCGAGATGAATTCCAAGCCATTGCACCAGCCTGCGAAGACGGTCTTTATCTAGTGCCCAAAGTCATCGACTAGGCATTTGTTTGGGCGATATCGGTACCTTTTACAGTACCAACTTAATTTGCAGTACCAACACCAAGAACATTTTTCCACGAAGACTTTTAGGTAATTCCTACAATTTAGGCCTTACCCACAAAGTCTTTTAAATGTTCATTGTAATGAGATTTGTCAAGGACAATTCCCCAATGCATCGACTTACCATCTCCGAGCTTGCTAAAGGCTTACGAGAGAAAAAATATTCCAGCGTTGAGTTAACCCAACATTTTCTAGAGCGAATTAAACGTCTCGACGGCGACCTCAACAGCTATATCACCGTGACCGAAAACGTTGCTCTGGCACAGGCTAAAATTGCCGATCAACGCTTGGCCGAAGGCGATAACAATCCCTTGTGCGGCATTCCCATCGCGCACAAAGATATTTTTTGTACTAACGGCGTGAAAACCACCTGTGGTTCAAAAATGCTTGATAACTTTATTCCTCCTTACGACGCCACTGTGGTTGAGAACTTCAAAAATGCCGGCGCTGTAATGTTGGGTAAGGTGAACATGGATGAGTTCGCCATGGGCTCATCTAACGAAACCAGCTATTACGGCCCGGTGAAAAACCCTTGGGATAAGCGCTGTGTACCCGGCGGCTCATCGGGTGGTTCGGCAGCTGCCGTTGCAGCCATGCTTGCCACCGCCGCTACAGCGACCGATACCGGCGGCTCTATTCGCCAGCCCGCCAGCCACTGTGGTTTGACCGGCATTAAACCAACCTACGGTGCCGCATCGCGCTGGGGAATGATTGCTTTCGCCTCAAGCCTAGACCAAGCCGGTGTTCTTACACGCAGTGCCGAAGACGCAGCAACCATGCTTAACACGCTGATTAGCTTCGATCGAAAAGACAGCACCAGTGTTGATGTACCTAGAAGCAATTACTCAGAAAATCTTGCTGACAAGGTTGAAGGCGTAACCATTGGCGTTCCTAAAGAATACTTTGGCGATGGTTTAAAAATAGAAGTAGCCGCCTTGGTGCAAGAAGCTATCGATCAATTCGAAAAGTTTGGCGCAAAAATCAAAGAAATTAGCCTGCCACACACCCACCTTTCGGTTCCGGCGTACTACGTCATTGCACCGGCAGAGTGTTCAGCTAACTTGTCGCGCTTTGATGGTGTTCGTTACGGCTATCGCTGTGAAAACCCGGAAGACCTCAAAGATTTATACCGTCGCAGTCGCGCCGAAGCATTTGGTGATGAAGTCAAACGACGTATTCTGGTAGGTACCTACGCGCTGTCTGCGGGTTACTTTGATGCCTATTACAACAAAGCTCAGCAGGTTCGCCGTCTTGTTAAACAAGACTTTGATGACGCCTTTAAAGACGTTGATGTGATCATGGGCCCAACTTGCACCACACCTGCATTTAAGTTTGGCTCCAAAGGTGCAGACCCTGTTGCCATGTATCTTGAAGACATCTACACCATCGCGACTAACTTAGCGGGTCTTCCGGGTCTATCGATTCCGTGTGGCTTGGTTGAAAATAAACCGGTTGGCCTACAAATGATCGGCCCGGCATTTTCTGAAGGAAAACTGCTCAACCTTGCCCACCAGTTCCAGTTAACCACCGATTTCCACAAACTTACCGCGCCAGACTTGGACTAAGGAGAAACAGCGATGACATGGGAAACCGTTATCGGCCTTGAGGTTCACGTCCAATTGGCCACCAAATCAAAACTCTTTTCGGCTGCCAGTACCGCTTTTGGTGCTGAGCCCAACACCCAAGCGGCGGCTGTTGATCTTGCCATGCCGGGTACACTGCCGGTTGCCAACGAGCAAGCCTTTCGCTACGCGGTGATGTTCGGTTTAGGCATTGGTGCCGAAATCGGCAAAGAGTCTGTTTTTGAACGCAAAAACTATTTTTACCCCGATCTTCCAAAGGGTTACCAAACTACGCAGCTAGCCAAGCCAATTGTTGGCCCAGGTATCGTAGAAATTACCCTAGATGATGGCTCGACCAAACAAATCCGCATCCATCACGCCCACATTGAAGAAGACGCCGGTAAATCGCTGCACGAAGATTTTCATGGCATGAGTGGTATCGACCTGAACCGTGCCGGTACGCCGCTGATTGAGATTGTGTCTGAACCCGATATGCGCAGCGCCGAAGAGGCCGTGGCTTTTGCCAAAAAACTGCACGGTTTGGTGACGTCTTTAGGTATTTGTGACGGCGAAATGAGCCAAGGCTCAATGCGTTTTGACGTGAACATTTCAGTCCACAAGCCCGACGAGCCTTTTGGTACCCGTACCGAAACCAAAAACTTAAACTCATTTAAGTTTATGGAAGAGGCCATTGCCCTTGAAGTTGAGCGCCAAATCGAAGTTCTTGAAGAAGGCGGCGCGATTATTCAAGAAACGCGTTTATACGATGGCGACACTCGCACCGCGCGCAGCATGCGATCAAAAGAAGAAGCCAACGACTACCGCTACTTCCCCTGCCCAGATTTGTTGCCGGTTGTAATTGACGACGAATACATCGAAGCAATTCGCGCCTCTATGCCGGAGCTTCCCGAAGCTCGCACCGAGCGATTTAAACAGCAGTATTCATTGAACAATTACGATGCGGGAATTTTGGCCGCAAATGCCGATATCAGCGCTTACTTTGAAGAACTCACCAAGCTTACCGAAGACGCAAAACAGTCGGCAAACTGGATTATGGGTGAGCTGTCGGCGCGCTTGAATGCCGATGACATCAGCATCAAGCAAAGTCCCGTCAGTGCCGCACAACTTGCTGGCGTAATTGAAAGAACCAAAGACGGTACTATTTCGAGTAAAATTGCCAAGCAAGTTTTTGATGCCTTGTGGGCAAAAGAAGGTAGCGATGCCGATTCTGTTATTGAATCGAAAGGTTTAAAACAGGTTTCTGATACCAGCGCCCTAGAAAAAATGGCCGACGACGTTATCGCCGCGTCCCCCAAACAGGTTGATAACTATCGCAACGCCGAACCCGATAAACGCCCGAAAATGCTTGGCTATTTTGTTGGCCAAATTATGAAAGCGTCTCAAGGACAAGCCAACCCACAAGCAATCAATCAAATATTGTTGGATAAGCTCGATAAATTACTTTAGGAATTGCTGACGAACTTTATTGACGTTGATTCAGTATTTTCCCAAATACCTCGCCCGGTAAACTTCGTACCGGGCTTTTTAAGTTAAGGACGTAACATGGCTTTAAAGAAAGACAAACAAAAAGTACTTGGCGAAGTATTCGATAACGAGCGTGTAAAAAGCTTTTTATTGTTCCAAGCTCCAGAAGGAGTTGATCCTGATTTTCACGTACTTGAAAAAGCGTATCGCGGTATGAACGTTGAGAACTTCGCAACCTTCCTTGAGTTTTTCAAAGAAGAAGGACGCAACATCAATGCGACCAATCCAGAAGGTCAAACCTTGCTGGCACAGGTAAAAACCCATCGCTTAGGCGACGACTACGCAGAAGTGTTAGAACAAAACGGCGCCCAATAAACGCCTCAAGTTACCTCAAGCGACCCGTTTCAATGCTGGGTTGACCGCTTGAGGTTATCGAATAATCTGGCGGTGGCTCACAGTGCTCCCCAGTTTATTCTCTGAATGTATTCACATCACCTAAGCAGGTCTAAGACAACTGGACTCTAAGACAAATAAACACCAAGTCAAAGAATTCTCTGCAACCAACTATTACGTTATATCGTCTGAAAACGTTTCTACCCACACTCCACATTTAAAGGACTTACCTTGGCTAGCGGAAATTTAATTACTGGAGCGAGTTACCTAATCGACGGCGCAAAATTGCTGCTTAAACCGCAGTTTCGATTATTTTTAATCGTGCCGCTGATGATCAACATCGTAATATTTATCGCCCTAACCAGCTTGATGTATAACTACTTCGACGACGCGGTTGCATCTGTGGTGGCATTGATTCCAGATTGGGATTGGCTTTCAGGCATCAAACAAACCCTAGCGCTGTTTATTTCAATTATTTCAGCGTTTATCGGTATTGTTCTCTACGGGTACTGTTTCAGCATTATCACCAACATTATCGCCGCGCCCTTTTACGGTTTTCTGGCCGAAAGAGTGGAAGTTTATTTAACGGGTAAAGCGCCGCCGCCCGAGTCTGTGTTGTCGATGATAATTCGCACTCTTGGCCGAGAATTGGTGAAGCTGTGGTATTTCATCAGCCGAGGTATTTTGATCACCATCGGAGCCTTCATACTCAGCTTTATTCCTCTGGCTCAGTTTTTTGTACCGGTTCTGTTGTTTTTGTGGGCGGCTTGGTCAATGGCGATTCAATATTGCGATTACTGTGCAGATAACCACCAGTTACAATTTACGTATTTTAGGGAAGGCTTAGCCGAGAAACGCTTCAGTGCGTGGGGATTTGGTTCGATGGTTGTGTTGGGTTCAATGATACCGTTACTGAATATTTTTGTGCTACCGGCGGCGGTCATTGGCGGCACAATGTTGTGGATTAAAGAAAAACCAACGGCGAGATTAATTTAAAGGCGGGAAACAAAGTTATTCGCTCAATTATGGCTACTTACTAAGTACAGGAACCTCTGATTAACTCTTCAATGATTTGATCAGAGGACAGTAATTGACAATGCGATTTCCAATTTCTTCACAATTTCAATTACTTACCGTTCTTGAAATTGGCACCACATCCTTGCATCGCTGGAAACTCTAGGTTAATCAGAGTTTCCTACAAAAAGTAGCCATTCATTAGCAATTAACGATTGGAAGGTCTTCTGCTGCGTCTTGGACGGCGTTGCTGGTTAGACTCACTCATCTCGCGAGGTTTTGGCTCAACATAAGGCACAGCCGCAAGTAGTGACTCGGGCGGCTGTTCGCACACAATAGGCTCACCCAACAACTCTTGAATGGGTTCTAAACGCATCGCGTCATCTTCACAAGCAAAACTGATCGATGTGCCATGACGCCCCGCTCTTCCGGTACGACCAATACGGTGTACGTAATCTTCCGGCTCTTCTGGCAAGGTAAAATTCACTACGTGACTAATGCCATCAATGTGAATACCACGACCAGCAACATCGGTTGCCACCAAAACTTTCGATTTACCAGACTTAAACTTATCCAGCGTTCTAACGCGTTTATTTTGTGAAATCTCGCCGCTGAGTAGTCCGGCATCGATATCGTGTTCGAGTAATCGATGGTGTAGATCCCGACATTCATCGCGACGATTAGCAAACACAATCAAACTTTCTACATCTTCGGTTTTTAAAAGATTGTACAAGAGCGTGAATTTTTCTTCGGTAGAAACCAAATACACATGCTGGGTTACCGTATCGGTAGCGACGCTTTCCGGCTCAATCTCTACCGTCACCGCGGCATCGGTCCACTGCTCGGTAAGATTGATCACTTCATCGGTGAAGGTTGCTGAGAACAACAGGGTTTGACGATGAGTCTTAGGTGGAGTCGCACGAACAATGCGGCGCACTTGGGGAATAAAACCCATGTCCAACATACGGTCGGCTTCGTCGATAACCAGAATCTCAACCAAATCCAGATACACATCGTTATTGCCGACAAAATCGAGCAGCCGACCCGGTGTGGCAACCAGAATATCGACTAGATTTGAATTCAAGCGATCCTGTTGCTTCTGGTAATCCATGCCACCCACAAGTGCATGAACCTTAAGATCAGTGTACTTAACGAGGTTTTCGGCGTCGTCTGCAATTTGCAAAACCAACTCGCGGGTCGGCGCTAAAATAAGCGCACGGGCTTCACCAACATAGCGTTCTTGTTCAATGGGATTACGAAGCAGGTCTTCGATGATGCCAATCAGAAATGCGGCGGTTTTACCGGTACCGGTTTGCGCTTTACCGACCAGATCTTGGCCGTCGAGGGTGTAAGGAAGTGACTGAGCTTGAATGGGAGAGCAGTATTGGAATCCGAGATCGAATATGGCGTGCATCAGTTCATCGGGCAAATCAAGATCATGAAAGCGCGTTTTGCCTGGAGCAGGTTCAACCTGAAATTGAGCGATATCCCAAGAATCTTTAGTGCGTTTGCGCCGACGTGGACGTCGAGGCTTGGAGCGCTGGGAAGCGTCACCGCCAGCGTTAGATTGCGTGGATTGCTCTGCAGGACAGCTTAAAGACGTCTTAAGTGCAAAATTACCGATCAAACTCTTCTCTCCTTGCTCGTATCTGCACGCATAGTATCACAGTCATTTTTAGCGATTCGAACATTCATCAAACACGATTTGGGTTAATCTAAAAAAACAAAAAGCGGGAACTTGGCCCGCTTTTCATCGATTGTATCATTTAACGACAACTATCAACATTGCTTTGCCAATAATAAACACACAAGATGACAGTTTAGAAACCTCTGATCAATACTTCCATAATCGATTTGGAGGGCAAAAATTAACGATGCAATACCAAAATTTTTTAGATTTTCAATTACTTACCGCTCTTGAAAGTGGCGACACATCCATGTGCATCCGGAAACTCTAGATTTCTCAGAGTTTCTTTTGTCTAGATGTAAACGGAGCTTACGACTCAACTGTCTGCTTTTTACGAGCCCAGAGGCTAATGTAATAATCCAAACTGGTGTAACGACCACCACCGGTACATAACAAAGAGAAGAGCATAACAAAATACATTGCAGCGAACTCGATACCATTGTTTAAAATGGTCACGCCACCACGTCCAGTCAACCAACTGTAGTTACCGTGCTCGCGCAAAATTTCTTTCACTTTTTCTTTGCGCTCAACCGCTTCCATAACTCGCTCATTGGCAAGCCAACTGCTGGCATCAGAAACTGCTAACCAACCATTTTCCCAATGCACAGAAAATATAGCGACCAACATAGTGACGATTAATGGAATTGCCACAAAGCGCGTTGCTAATCCGGGAATTAATAACGCCCCACCCACCAACTCAGAACCCGCCGCCAGTGCGACCATTAATTCGGGAAAAGGTAAGCCCAAGCCCCATTCTGAATTTCCAAACCAAGCAACGGTATTTTCCCAGCCTTGAAATTTATTCCAACCCGCCTGCATCATTACCGGCGCGAGAATAAGACGTAACATAAGTGCGGGCACACCACTCAAATGCTCCAAGCTCGATACGATTGTTCGATATAAATTTGTTGCTGCCGCAATTGCACTCATGAGTTCCCTCACCTTTTATTTTTTCGGTATATTGTCGGTTTAAAGTTGTGGACCGCCCATGGACAGTTAAGATCTGTAAGTAGTTCCTGCCCTGCTATTAAATCTTGGAAGAGTTAATAAGAGATTCCTAAAGGGTATTTTTGATTGTTAATGCAAACTTGCTCTATGTAGAGAAAACACTAAAATTCCACTCGCACTGCTGACGATGTTCACACCTGCGATACAAATATTCTTCTGCGCAGACACAAACCTGTTAACACCGCGCTTTTTTTATCTTACCCAATTATCGATAAGCGAAATTAATGCAAACTCTCCCCCAAGCTTATAACGTCAAGCGCGAAGCAAAGAGCATTATTAAACTCGGCACGCCATTAATATTTAGTCACACCGCAATCATTGCCATGTCTGCTACCGACACAATTATGTCGGCGCAAGTGAGTACAGAATCCTTGGCAGGTCTTGCCGTCGCAGTGAGCATCTGGTCTGCCATAAGTGTCATGATTTTAGGAATGTGCGGGTCTTTAGCGACCATTGCCGCGCAATATCACGGCGCACGACGCTACTCCAGAATTGGTCATCAAGTTTATCAAACCGGATGGATCGCCTTACTCAGCTCGTTAGTTGTGGGTTTTATCTTATTAACCAGCGTATTTTGGTTGAAGTGGATTCAGCCCGATACACCTTTAACAGATATCGCCATAGAATATCTTCAAGTTATCAGTATTGGCTTATTGGGTTATGCATTAACAGCGGTTTTGCGAGGAACCTGCGAGGCTGTTGGCGATACGAATTTAGCCATGCTCACCAACGGTTTATTATTTGTTTTAAATTTAGTCTTTGATTATTTATTGGTATTTGGAAAATTCGGCTTACCCGAACTTGGGCCAATTGGCTGTGCTTGGGCAAGCGTTATTTCCTATTGGATTGTTGCCATTGCGTTAACCACTTTTTTAAAACGCCAAGACAAATACAAACAATTTAATATCTTTAATAAGGTTTGGAATCCCAACTGGCCGGAAATCAAAAAACATTTAAATATTGCTATACCTCTCGCACTAGGCACCGGCAGTGAAGTTTTTTTCTTTTCAAGCATTGCGTTATTTGTTGTTCCTTTTGGCGAATTACCGGTGGCCAGTCATCAAATTGTAATTAACTTTAGTTCGTTGGTGTACATGATTCCGCTGGGTTTTAGCGTCGCAGTTTGTATTCGAAGCGCAGGCTTACGAGGCGCAGGCAATCCTAAACAAGCGCGTTTTAGCGCCTTTGTTGCCATTCAATTATCGGTAATTATTGCTGCTCTCACGGCACTTATTACGATTTTATTGCGCAACTGGGTTGCAGAGATTTACACCCCCGATCAAGCGGTACAAGAAATGGTGGCAAAACTTTTATTGCTATGCGCCATTTATCAAATCGCTGATGCCATTCAAGTTTCGTCTTGGGGTGGCTTACGCGGCTTTGGCGATTTAAAAGTTCCCATGGTTATGCAGCTCATTTCTTATTGGCTGATTGGTTTTCCCATGGGATATTTTTTAGCGCATGTTTTAGGTTGGGAGATTTTCGGTTTTTGGACGGGAATTATTTTTGGGCTTAGCACCGCAGCGGTTTTACTGCATGTGCGATTAAGAATTATCACCAAACATTTAAAACCCGCTTAAATTCAGTTTGAATACTGATCGGAAGCCCTGATTAATCTAGAGCTTCCCGCCATTCATAACTGTATCGCCGATTTCAAGAACGGTAAGCGATTGAAATTGTGAAAAATTGGAAGTGGTATGTTCGACTTCTAGAAACTAAGGACTACCACACACAGGGCAGTTCGTCTTTTTAGGAAATTTAAAGGCGCGCCAACTTACTGATAAGGCATCGTATAAATGCAGTTTTCCCAGTTGGCTGACATCGGTTAAACCGATAATGGCTTTTAGCGTTTCGAGCGCCTGTAGACTGCCAATAACACCAACCAGTGGCGCAATAACACCCGACTGCGCACAGTTTAGTTGTGCATCGGAGGTTTCATCGTATAAACATTGATAACAGGGCGTATCGTTCTGGCGGGAATCAACCACCATTAGCTGCCCTTCAAACGCAATGGCCGCACCACTGATTAACGGTTTTTTCGCTTGCCAACACAAGCGATTAACTTGCAAGCGCGTGGTTAAATTATCGGAACAATCCACCACCACATCGGCAAGTTTTATTTGCGCTACCATCGCATCATCGTCCAACCGCCGTTCGATGGTCTCGATATTGACATGGGAATTAAGTGAAAGAGAGGATTGCTTTGCAGAGCTGGCCTTGTTGATGCCACAACGTGTGGTTTGATGAGCAATTTGTCGCTGTAAATTCGATAACTCCACCAGATCGTCATCAACCAAAACCAAGTTGCCAACACCCGATGCAGCCAAATAAAGCGCCACTGGCGAACCTAAGCCACCCAAACCGATCACCAGCACATGTGCATTCAGAATTGCTTGCTGACCATCGACATCAATCTGTGGCAGTAAAATATGGCGGCTGTAGCGCAGCAACTGGTAATCATCCATAAACACAAGCTCAGTTAAAAATACAAATGCCCGGTTAAAAATACATTCAGTATTGCAGTGATTGATAATCTAGCCAACAAACCATTGCCCGCGAGTCACTCGGTCTCGATCACCTAAATCCTGAAAAGTCTTAACGCTGCGATAACCCAACGCAGTTAAAATTTCTCGTGCAGATTCACCTTGATCATAACCATGTTCGAACATCAACCAACCACCGTCGAGCAAATAATTGCGAGCCTGATTGGCAATTAATTGAATGTCTGCCAAGCCTGCCTGATCAGCAACTAACGCAGATTTCGGCTCAAAACGAACATCACCTTGGCTAAGATGAGGATCGGCAGAATCAATGTAAGGTGGGTTACTGACGATTAAATCAAAACGCCGATCATCTCTATCACGATTTTGATCATCCAATACCGAAAACCAATTACTCAGCTTAAAAGCCGCGTTGGCAATATTGCATTGTTGCTGGTTTTCTGTGGCGAGCTGAACGGCCTCGGGAATACAGTCCAAGCCTAACACACTGAATGTTGGGTTCTCGCTGGCTAAGGCGAGAGCGATTGCTCCGGTACCGGTTCCTAAATCTAAAATTTGCGCAGGTTTGTTAGCCAACAAATCCAAGGCTAATTCAATTAACAATTCGGTTTCAGGGCGAGGAATTAAGGTGGAGGTATTAACTTTGAGCGTCAAAGTCCAAAAACCCTGCTCGCCAATAATGTAAGCGATGGGCTCACCCTTTAAACGTCGTTCGACAAACCGTTTAAAGAGTGTGAGTTGTGAGCTACTGAGCAGTTTTTCGGGCCAAGTAAACAAATAGGTGCGATTTTTATCCAGCACCTTTGCCAACAAAAGTTCGGCATCCAGCGCTGGCGATTCCGATTCACACAGAATTGTTTTGGCCCAAGACAGGCAGCTTGCGATGTCACTCTTTTCCAAAACAAGTTTCCAACACACGCTGAGAGTTTAGATCGGTCATGGCTGAGTAAGATTTATCGAGCAAGTGCCGCTAATTGATCTGCTTGATATTCGTTAACCAAAGGACCAATCACCTCACCTAGGTCACCTTCCATCACTTCATTTAACTTATACAGTGTTAGGTTAATGCGATGATCGGTCACTCGACCCTGCGGATAATTGTAGGTGCGAATTCGTTCTGAACGATCGCCGGTACCAACCAAGCTTTTACGTTCATCGGCGATTGATTGTGCTGCCGCCGATTCTTGTTCATTTTTAAGTTTAGCTGCCAACAAAGACATCGCACGAGCGCGGTTCTTGTGCTGCGAACGCTCGTCCTGACACTCAACCACAATACCGGTAGGAAGATGCGTTAAACGAATGGCCGAGTCGGTTTTGTTAACGTGCTGACCACCCGCACCACTGGCTCGGAAGGTATCAACGCGCAGGTCGTTTTTGTTAATGTTGATTTCTTCCAGCTCATCGGCCTCGGCCATAACGGCAACGGTACAAGCGGAGGTATGAATACGCCCTTGAGATTCGGTCTCGGGCACACGTTGTACTCGGTGCGCACCCGACTCAAACTTCAGCTGAGAATAAACGCCCTGGCCAACAATACGCGAAATAACCTCTTTATAGCCGCCATGCTCGCCTTCGTTGGCGTTGAGCAATTCAACCTTCCAGCCACGAGTTTCGGCGAACTTGCTGTACATGCGGAACAAATCACCGGCGAAGATTGCAGCCTCGTCACCGCCCGTTCCGGCACGAATTTCCAAGAAAATGTTTTTCTCATCGTTGGGATCTTTCGGTAAGAGTAACTTTTGCAGTTCAAGCTCAAGGGGCTCTTTTTGCGATTCCGCTTCTTTTAACTCTTCCTGCGCCATTTCGCGCATGTCTGCATCGCCATCGTTGAGCATTTCTTTTGCCGTCGCGATGTCGTCTAAAACGGATTTATAACCCGCAAAGGCTTTAACCACAGGTTCAAGCTCTGCGTATTCTTTGGACAGCTCGCGGAATTTATTTTGATTGCTGATGATTTCGGCTTCGCCCAAAAGCGCCGCCACTTCTTCGTAACGTTCGTGTAAACGCTCGAGTTTCTCGAGAATTGAGTCTTTCATAGGGAGTCTTTAAAAGCTTTAGGTCAGATCTTTTTCGTTAAGATCAAACAGTTCTTGCGTCCAGCCAATCAGTTCAGAACGCCCATCGGCGCTGGCTTGACGAATTTTAGCGGTAGGAGAATGCAACATTTTGTTGGTCAAATTGCGGGCCAACTGATTGAGAAGTTTCTCGGGATCGCCTCCGGTTTGGAGGGATTTTAGCGCCTTTTCGAGCTCCGCGTCGCGAATCATTTCAGCTTTGCGTCGATAGGCTCGAATTGTGGATACTGAATCTTGTACACGCAGGCCACTTAAATAGTTGTGCACACCTTCACTAATGATACGTTCAGCCTGTTCGGCGGCCTCTTTACGCGAACGCATATTCTCTTGAATAACGTCTCGTAAATCATCAACGGTATACAAATACACGTCGGCAAGCTCGCCAACCTGCTCCTCAATATCGCGAGGAACGGCAATATCGACCATGAAAATCGGCTTATGTTTACGAATCTTTAGGGCGGTTTCCACAGCACCTTTACCCAAAATGGGTAACGGACTGGCGGTAGAAGAAATTACGATATCGGCTTTATGCAACGCCTCTGGAATCTCTTCCAACAAAATAGCGTGACCATCAAAACGATCCGCCAAATCGCGAGCCCGCTCAAGGGTACGGTTGGCGACTATGATTGATTTAAGACCCTGTTCGGCAAGATGCCGTGCCACCAATTCAATGGTTTCACCTGCACCAATCAATAACGCGGTATCTTTTTTAAGATCACTAAAGATTTGCTGGGCCAAGCTTACCGCGGCAAACGCCACAGAAACCGGGTTTTGACCAATAGCGGTTTCGGTACGAACGCGCTTGGCAATGGAAAACACCTGCTGGAAAACATCGTGCAAAACCGGGCCAACGGTGCCACTGCCTTGAGCATGGGCGTAAGACGCCTTCATTTGCCCAAGAATTTGCGGCTCGCCAAGCACCATGGAATCCAAGCCGCAAGCGACTCGCATCATGTGTGTTACGGCATTATCGTGGGATTTTAAATAGTGGCTGGCACTTAGTTCTTCGAGCTCTAAATCGCGGTAGCTGGCAAGCCAAGGCAGAAGTTGATTACATTCGCTAGGAGAGTAGGCGTAGATTTCGGTACGATTACAGGTAGACAATATGGCGACTTCGGTGACTCCTGCATCTGAAGCAGCTAACAGCGCAGCCTCTACTTGATCGGGGCTAAACGCCAGCTTCTCACGCAGAGCAACCGATGCAGAGTTGTGATTTATACCAAATGCTACTAGCGCCATGATCGTTAAATTTTCTTCTTCCTAGAGATAAACGCGGAACTCGTTCCATTCGAGTTGCTCAAATTCTGAATTGTCCTAATCTTCGGTGCCACTGGCAAGGGTGTTTACGAACAAATCTGCAAATTAGTAAATTATCAACTTTGCACAGGTTCCTATAACCAAAAAGTTCGCAAATTATTGGCCATTTTAGCAAAAATGCATAACAAAGTTTGACATTAATCACATCAATCACTTTGTTTTTTCAATCAATATGCATGATCAAATTGCACAGCCAATAAAAAACCACCATCAAGCCCCACTATGATTAGTGTAGCGAAACTCAAGACTTGGCAATAAATTTTTATCTGCATTACATTGGTCGGTATTGTTAAAAGCACTGTTTGAAGTCCTAAGTGCACAAACCATAAAAACCAACACATAAATTACATCAGAACTTACGCTCAAGCGCTGAAGTAATGGCAAGACTCAATTTAGTAGAGGCGAGAACCGTTGAACTTCAACAAAAGAACCAATAAGTTACCCCAGTTTATAGCTCTTGCTGGCGCCTGCTTACTAAGCGCGTGCGCAACCCAAAAGCCAGAGATCGTTACTGAGGTTCCACCAGAGCCGGCTCCCAAACAAGAAATCGTCTATAAAAACTTTGAGCCTGAAACACTTTACTCGCTAATCGTTGCCGAACTTGCCGGTGATCGCCAACGTTACGACATTGCCCTTAGAAATTATCTGCAACAAGCTCATCACACCCGCGACCCAGCAATTGCCGCACGGGCAACGCGAATTGCACAATTTTTAGGCGCACATCAGTTTACGCTGAACGCCTCGCTGCTATGGCATGAAATCGAGCCCGAAAACCAAGAAGCTCAAATCATTGCAGCTACCGAACTAACCTCGGCGAATCGTCTTATCGAAGCAATTGATTTGGCCAAGCAAATCGACGACCCAAGCATAGATTCCCTATACATCACCATTGCTGCGCGCGCCGATCAAGCCACCGATATTGAACGTGAGCGCCTGCTGACAACCTTCAATGAATTAAATTTAGCCCATCCTGATAAACCTGCTCTGTTAGTGGGTTTGGGGCTTTTACACGCAGAACAAAATGATTTTGACCAAGCCATCACGCTGGCTAGACAGGTTCAAAAGCAAGATCCTCAAAACGTCGCGGCCATTAAACTTGAAGCAGAGTCTTTGGCGGAATCGGGTCAGTTAGAAAAAGCCAAAAGCTTTTTATTAGAAAAGCTAGAACAGCAACCCACAAGCGTTAGCTTGCGATTGCACTACGCGCGACTACTGGCTAAAGACGATGTAGAAGCATCGCGTGAACAGTTCAGAATTCTTAATCAACAAAAGCCCGGCGACCCGGATTTTATTTTTTCACTGGCGCTACTCAATCATGAGCTTGGCGATCTGGATAACGCCAAAGAGCTGTACGGACAACTGGTTCACACGCCCGAACGCGGTACATCTGCCAACTATTACCTTGGCGAAATTGCTCGCGAGCAAGGCAATGACGACTTAGCACTGAGTTACTATCTAGAAGTGAAATCGGGACCGGATTTCTTCCCTGCTCTGGAGCGAAGCACCGACATACTTATATCCAAAGGCGAAAACACCGAAGCAAATAGCCGCTTTGCTAACCTTCGCGAACAATTCCCAGAAATGCGTGAACGCTTATATCTCGCTCAAGCCAACTCACTGGTACGCCACAAACAACTTAAGCCTGCGGTTGAACTTCTTACCGAAGCCTTAAGTTTTGACGAGACCAACTCGTCGCTGCTCTACGCTCGCGCCATGGCGAATGAACAACGCGATCTAATCCATTTAACCGAAGAAGATCTGCGCACAATTCTACAGTACGACTCGAACAACGTTACGGCGTTAAATGCCTTGGGTTACACGCTGGCCGACAGAACCGATCGTTACAGCGAAGCCTACGAGCTTATCAAAAGTGCGTTAGAGCTGAACCCTCAAGACCCCGCCATTGTTGATTCCATGGGTTGGGTTCAATACAAACTCGGCAACTACCAAAATGCTATTGAATATTTACGCAAAGCCATGGCTGCATTTCCAGACCATGAGGTTGCCGCGCATCTTGGTGAAGTTTTATGGGTAACCGGTGAAACCGAAGAAGCCCAGGCGATCTGGAATAAAGGTCTAGAGCTAAATCCAAACAGCGATATCATTCCCGGTGTTATGAAAAAACTGAAAGGTAATCGATAATGCTGATGAACCGCTGGCGCACGGCAGTTTTATCGGCTTTGTTGGTAACGTTAGTTGGTTGCGAGAATTTGTCGTCCAAACAAACGTCTGCGCAACCGCTACCGGAACAGTTAGAGAATCTGCAACGGTGGGAAATTCGCGGCAAGCTGGGTGTTAAAACCAGTCAAGACAGCGCTAGCACCAGCGTTAAATGGCAACAGCAAGCAGCCGACCAATACCAAATTAATTTGGTCGGCCCGCTCGGCCAAGGCAACGTTGAAATCATCGGCGAACCTAAACTGGTGTCGGTTAGCATTAAAGGCGAGACCTACACCAGCAGCTCCGCAAGGGCACTCTTGTCAGAGCAACTCGGGTGGGATCTACCCGTCGAGCAATTTCAATACTGGGTAAAAGGCGTACCTTCACCCAATAGAGCCATCGATGCTGTTTCTTACTCGGCTGAAGGCAGCATCGATTCTCTGTCACAAGACGGTTGGCTAATCATCTACGACAAATACGAAGATTTTGAGCACTGGCGCTTGCCCTCCAAGCTCACCGCAAGCTTCAATTCCTTAAAACTTACTTTGATTATTCGCGATTGGTCGTTTAATACTGCCGGTTAATAATTTCAATTAACGAACTCAGCGCTTCGTAACGCTTTTCTTGTTTAACACAATCATGACCACAATCACCTTGCCAGCCCCGGCCAAACTCAACTTGTTTTTACACATTAATGGTCGCCGTGACGACGGCTATCACAACCTGCAAACGTTATTTCAGTTGTTAGATTTTGGTGATGAGCTGACTTTTACTGTAACCGACGATGAACACATCCATTTCACCTGCTCTCATCCAGAATTAGCCGGTGACGATAATTTGGTGGTTCGAGCGGCAAAAATGTTGTTGAGTCATACCAATAAAACCAACGATCTTGGTATTTCAATTCATTTAGAGAAACGACTTCCATTTGGCGGTGGCATTGGTGGTGGCAGTTCGGATGCAGCAACAACCTTTCTCGCCCTTAACAAACTGTGGAACCTACAACTCGGTATGGACGAGCTCGCTGACTTGGGAAGAACTCTAGGAGCAGACATTCCCGTGTTTATTCGCGGCCGCAGCGCATTTGCCGAGGGGGTTGGTGAAATTTTGCAACCCGTTGATTTGCCTAAAAAATGGTTCATTGTCTTGGCGCCTGATTGTCATGTATCCACCGCGAAAATTTTTTCACATAAACGTTTGACAAGAGACACGCCCATCATTAAAGTAGCGGCCTCTTCAGAGCGAGGCACCAAAAACGACTGCCAAGCCCTAGTGATTGAGCTTTATCCAGAAGTGAAAGAAGCTCTTACTTGGCTGAGTCAATTCGGTGATGCTCGCATGACAGGCACAGGCTCTTGTGTTTTTTTAGGCGTCAACAGCCAAGAAACTGCAAGAACCATAATCGACCAAAAGCCAAGCCATATTAATGGTTTTGTGGCAGAGGGAGTGAATAACTCCACAACGGTTGAGATGCTCAATAGAGCATAAGCTACTGGGGTGTAGCCAAGCGGTAAGGCAGCGGGTTTTGATCCCGTCATGCGAAGGTTCGAATCCTTCCACCCCAGCCATTATTTCGTATGAATTTGAGCATATAAGTGCCCCATTCTCGCAACAGCGCCTATTCTTAGTAACTCATTAAAGAATTCATTTATTTTATCCAGACGCAGAATTTTTAATTGCATAACGGTTTACAATTAGATAAAAAGCGCGGCCTGGATCATCCCGGTCTTAATCCCAACACACAAACTAACCACACAGGACCAGATATTGTGGCTGATTTGATGTTATTTTCGGGCAATGCTAACCCTGCCTTAGCCCAGGCAATCGCGGACAAACTCGGAATTCCTCTTGGCAAAGCCAGCGTAGGCAAATTCTCCGATGGCGAAATCACCGTTGAACTTAATGACAACGTGCGCGGACGCGACGTATTCATCATTCAGCCAACCTGCGCACCTACCAACGACAATTTAATGGAATTGATCTTCATGGTAGATGCACTTGGTCGCGCTTCCGCAGGCCGAATCACTGCTGTGGTTCCCTACTTCGGTTACGCTCGCCAAGATCGTCGTGTTCGTTCTGCCCGTGTACCCATTTCAGCCAAAGTCGTTGCCGATATGATGGTAGCCGTGGGTGTTGATCGCGTACTAACCGTCGACCTTCACTCAGAACAGATTCAAGGTTTCTTCGCGGTGCCTGTGGATAACGTTTACGGCTCACCAGTGCTGTTAGCCGACATCGAACGTTGTGACTTCAAAGACCTGATTGTTGTTTCACCGGATATCGGTGGTGTTGTTCGGGCTCGTGCAGTTGCAAAACAACTTGACATTGACCTCGCCATCATCGATAAACGCCGCCCGCGCGCCAACGTTTCAGAAGTTATGAATCTTATTGGTGATGTTTCTGGCCGAACCTGCATCCTAGTTGATGACATGGTGGATACCGCCGGAACCCTTTGCGGTGCAGCCAAAGCATTGAAAAGCTTCGGCGCCGAAAAAGTGGTCGCCTACTGTACACACGCGGTACTTTCAGGCAATGCCATTAAAAACATAAACGAATCCGAGCTCGATGAGTTGGTTGTTACCGACTCGATTCCATTGATGGGCGCGGCCAAAGATTGCGATCGTATTCGTCAGCTGTCTTTAGCGCCAATGCTTGCAGAATGTATGCGTCGTATTTGTAATGAAGAATCTCTAAGCGCCATGTTTCGCTGAGTTCAATCGAACACAGCTTTAATATTGCGCTTATTTACCTGGGCCAAATCAACAAACAACTGTCGATTAAGCCCAAATTACCAAAACCTCCTCAAGCATCTGGTCGCAAGAGCTTGAAGAATTATTTAATGAGGACTCAGCAATGTCTGAAAATTTCGTACTTAGCGCTGTAGTTCGCGAAGTGTCAGGGAAAGGTGCGAGCCGCCGCCTGCGTCGTGAACAAGGTTTAGTTCCAGCAATCGTTTACGGTGGCAAAAAAGAACCTCTTCAAGTTACCGTCGAGCACAAAGAGCTTGTTAAACAATTAGAAAATGAAGCGTTTTACTCGCACATCATTACTCTAAACATTGGTTCTGAAACCGAGTCTGTAATTCTTAAAGATTTACAACGTCACCCAGCAAAACCATTCGTTACACACGCAGATTTCTTACGCGTTTCTAGCGATCAAAAACTACACACCAAAGTGCCGTTACACTTCATCAATGAAGCGACCAGCGTAGGTGTTAAAACTCAAGGCGGCGTTGTAACTCACAACATCACCGAGCTAGACATCATGTGTCTACCTAAAGATCTTCCAGAGTTCATCGAAGTTGACGTTGCAGCTCTTGAAGTAGGTCATAGCCTACACATCTCTGAAATCACCCTTCCAGAAGGTGTTACTTCAGTTGACTTGACCAACGCTGATCACGATCTTGCGATCGTTACCATCTCTAAAACTCGTGGTGGTAGCTCAACAGAAGAAGAATCTGCTGAGTAATCTGTCGATTTGCAGCTGGCTCTGCCGGCTGCAATTGCGTACCCTTCTTATCCAAATCCCTTCTTAATTTAAAATCGCCAAAACAATCTTAACCCATGGATAACCCCGTTAAAATTTTAGTTGGACTGGGTAACCCAGGCCCCGAATACCAAAACACCCGTCATAACGCCGGTGAAGACTTTGTGCGTCTAATTGCCGAGCAATACAACATTCCTCTAAAGCTCGACGCAAAATATTTTGGATTTTACGGCCAAGGCATCATCAACAACCGTGATATTAAATTACTGATTCCCACCACCTTTATGAACCGCAGCGGCAAAGCAATAGCAACGCTTGCAAACTTTTTTAAGATCAACGCCGAAAACATACTGGTTGCTCACGACGAACTCGACATGGCACCCGGTGTAGCACGCTTAAAATTAGGCGGTGGTCACGGTGGACACAACGGCCTGCGCGATACCATCGCAGCTCTTGGTAATAACAAAGATTTCGCACGCCTGCGCATTGGCATTGGCCATCCCGGCAACGCTAAGCTTGTTTCGGGATACGTGTTGAAAAAAGCTCCGGCGGCCGAGTTTGATCAAATCAACGAAGCCAGCTACCAAGCCAGCAAGGTTTTACCCATGCTAATGGAAGGCAAATGGAGCCTTGCTATGCAGGAATTGCACAGCGCAACCTAAAAAGCTAAGACGCATAAACAAACTTGCGACTATGCAAGCCACTCCAGTGGTGTAAAATGCCCGCCTTTTGATCAAGCTGAAGCACAATCGCGCCAAGTCGCGTAATTACCTTGCTTCAGCCCATTACAGAACAACTTACAGGACGAATTAACCATGGGTTTTAAATGCGGCATCGTGGGTTTGCCTAACGTCGGTAAATCAACCCTTTTCAATGCACTGACCCAAGCGGGTATCGACGCAGAAAACTTCCCATTCTGCACCATCGAGCCTAACTCTGGCGTTGTACCCGTACCAGACCCACGCCAAGACAAGCTGGCCGAAATCGTAAAACCTGAGCGTATCATTCCAACCACCATGGAATTCGTAGACATCGCCGGTCTTGTTGCTGGCGCCTCTAAAGGTGAAGGCTTGGGCAACCAATTTTTGGCCAACATTCGCGAAACCGACGCCATTGCTCACGTTGTGCGCTGCTTTGATGATTCCAACGTGATTCACGTTGACGGTAAAGTGAATCCAGAATCCGATATCGAAGTGATCAACACCGAATTGGCCCTCGCCGACCTCGACAGTGTTGAAAAGGCCATCACCCGCTACACCAAACTTGCCAAAGGCCAAGACAAAAACGCCAAAGCAATGAAAGACGTATGCGAAAAAATTCTGCCACACCTAAACCAAGCATTGCCGTTGCGATCGTTTGAGCTAACCGCCGAAGAATTAGCGCTGTTAAAGCCGCTAAGCCTGCTCACGCTTAAACCCACCATGTACATCGCCAACGTTGATGAAAGCGGCTTTGAAGACAACCCACTGCTCGACAAGGTACGCGCCATTGCCGAGGCCGAAAACGCCGTGGTAGTTGCTATTTGTAACAAACTGGAAGCCGAAATCGCCGAACTCGACGACGAAGAAAAGCAAGACTTCTTAGCCGACCTAGGTATGGAAGAACCCGGTCTAAACCGAGTGATTCGCGCCGGATACGAACTGCTAGGCCTACACACCTACTTTACCGCCGGTGTTAAAGAAGTTCGCGCATGGACAATACCCGTGGGCGCCACAGCCCCCCAAGCTGCTGGTAAAATTCATACCGACTTCGAAAAAGGCTTTATTCGTGCAGAAATCGTCTCTTACAACGATTTTGTCGCATACAAAGGTGAAAACGGCGCTAAAGAAGCCGGTAAATGGCGTTTAGAAGGCAAGGAATACATCGTTAAAGACGGCGACGTCATTCACTTCCGCTTTAACGTCTAAAACGAATACAAAAACCCGGGCTTTCGCCTTGACAGACAAGCTCGGGTTAGTAATAATTCGCGCCCTCACCAAATGGGGCTTTTGAAATCATTCAGACTTCAAAACAAATTTGGATCGAGAACAGTGGCTAGGTAGCTCAGCTGGTTAGAGCGCAGCACTCATAATGCTGAGGTCGGGAGTTCAAGTCTCCCCCTAGCTACCACTTTCTCAATACTCTCTTCTCTTTTTCAAATCTTTTATTTTTCTTTCGCTTCCACTTCTATTGCTGGCAATACAAACGCATTAACGAATTCGTACAGTTGGTGAATTTGGTTTTTGGTAGCCAGTTTTGATTCTTTTGAATTTTCAAAAAAATGTTGTGCTGCTTTTTCGATAATGGCTTTGGCGATTTTGCAGGTATTTTCGAGTTGTGGTGAGTTGAGTTTTTCTAATAATGTGTCGGTATTTTGTTGGTTTATGTGTTTTGAATTAACAGATAGTTGGTTGTATTTATTGAGGTTAAACATCCACGATTTTAATTCGCCCGACAATTCTAATTGGGTTAGGTTATTAATAAACTCCAGCGTAATTAAGGTAATTAAATAACCAAAGGCTAGGTGTTGGTTGGTATCGACAATTTCGTCGTTTTGTTCGCTAACCAATTGCAATAAATTGTAGCTGTTGTGCAACCGCTTTAACTGGCGTGGATTGGTCAGTTGGAATTGATTAGTCCAATACACAAAGGCGGCTTTTTGCTCGGGTGTATAGCCTTCTAGAATTTGTTCGTGGCTACGTTTTTCGGGCGTGGGCATTTTTAGAATGTCGTTAACGATGTTTTCTAAATTCAATTTTATCGCGTCTGTTTTATTTTCAGTTGGCTTGGGATTATCGCTCTCACCGGCTTGACCTTCGGAATTATGCGCCGGTTTATTTTTCTCTGTCTCTTCGTCGGACTTTTTAGGTTTTTCTGGATTAATAAGAACTTTCCAGTCTTGAATTTTTGAATCGGTATTTGATTCTGTGCTAGCAGCGTTTTTGGCGAGTTGTTGTTCATCTTGCCAAACGTAGCTCATATAGCCGGTTACGGTATCTAGGTCTGGCTCGGGAATATTAATGGGCAAATGAATAATTTTTCCCAAATAATCGCGAGCGATGGTTTTGGCGTCGTTACTGGTATGGAACTCTTGTATTTCACGGTAGTGATAGGCCAGCGCCGCCAACGCAATGCGTTGGTCTACCGCTAAAATAACCGTAACACCGGGAATATCTAAAATTAACCGCACCGCCTCTAAGGTTTTAACAATGCCTTCTGGGCTGCAACGGTCGAGATCATCTACCACAAAAACCAAGCGTTTTTGATTACCAAATACAGATCTTTGTAAACGCAATTGGCAAAGCAGCTGAATATCTTTACGCATTTCAGAAACCAAACCGAGGTGTTCGGAATAACTGGGCAGTTTTACGTAGGTTAATAATTCTTTGGTATAGGGTTGTGCAAACAATTTTTTAACGGATTTTAATACCGTAAATAACAGCGCTAAAAAACCACCGTACAAGGTAATGTCTTCTGGTTTAAAGGTTAAATTTGCTAAGGTAAAACTTTTAGCCGTATAAAAATCGGCACCCGCATAAAAGCCCACAATCATGGTTGCCAATAAAACCAAACAAAAGCTCAGCATTTTAAAGGGGCTTTTGTGGGCGACAAAATCTCCTGCAAACCAAATACGACGAGTGTATTGCCACGTTAATGCCGCTTTAATTCTGTAACCCAGTTTTTGCCAGTAGTTTGGTTCTACTACATGGCTAGAATTATTCGATTTCTGATCTGGTTTTTCGGTTACAGATTCTGATGTTTTACTCGGTTGCAACGGAACACGGTATTGCGTTAACGCTTGAATAATTTCGTGGGCCATACCCGCTTGAATATTATCGGTATGCTCGTAGGCCCAAGCATTAAACTCACCCCAAATAAAATCGATTTTATCTTCTTTACTGTTAAAAAATAACCGTTCTTTTAATAAATTTAAAATTCGAGTTTTACCGCTACCCCAATACCCCAACAAACCTACGGTTAAATGATTGCTGTTGTTTTTATGGCTAAACAACGCCTGTAAAGCACTGACCAACTGCTGGCGATTTAATGCGTCTTTAACAATTGAGTCATTTTCAAACGAGGTTTTGGCATCAAGCTTTTGTGTGATTTTATTTTTTGTTGTATCTAACTGCGCCAAGTTTTCATAGATTACTAATGCCTGCTGCAACGCTTGTTTAACTTTAGAATCCTGTTGCTCGTTGGCTAAATTCTCTAATGCAGGTTTAAATTTATAAGTGTGCAAATCGTTAAACCAACCGGGTACAGAAATAGGCCAAAGAAGTCTTAGTAATAATTCTTTGCTTGAAAGAGATTGCGCTAATAATAAATCCTGCTCAACCGCATTAATAATATCGTCTTTGGCGGCGTCGGCGGCGTCGGCGGCGTCGGCGGCAGCGGCGGCGGAGAAGGCGGCAGCGGCGGCGACGTTGACGGCGGCGGAGGCGGAGAAGGCTGAGAAAGCGGCGGCGAGGACGTCTTGGGCGGCGGCGGCGGCGGCGACGGCGGCGTGGGCGTGGCCGTGGGCGTGGGCAGAGGTCAAGGCAGAGGTGAAGGCGGAGGTAAAGGTGGCGGTAGTGGTGGCGACCTTTACATTATCGACGTTGTCTTTATTGGGTAACACAATAACATCTTGGCTTAGTTTTAACACTCGCATTAAGGCCAATAAAAAAACCGCTCGCAGGTCATTACTAACCTGTGTTAACTGTTTATTATTGGGCTCATAATTGTCACGAGACCTGTGCCAATAATCGAAATGACCTTGCTCCGCTAAAAAACCAAACACTCGCAGCGCAGTACGTAAAGCAATTGCAGCAGGCAAATAACGGTCTCGTTTATAAAGCTCTTTACAGGCATCTTCTACTTTCTGCTTAAATGCCTCTTCTTTATCAAATTCTTTTTCTGACTGTTCTGGACTATCGCCATTCTCTCCAGAACCTTCTGATTGAGCAGAACTACGTGCCTTTTCAAGCGTATCTTCGATCTGGAATTTTGCTTTTATGGTTTCTTGGGCATTTTTATCGGATGGGATTTTAGAGGCCATAAAATGTGCTTTCGTTTGAATCGATTGATTAGGCATTTGCCGCTATTTGATGGTTAATTCAAACAGGAAAGACGGTGCAAATAAAGGCGTTTTATAGGAATGTTAAAAATGACGTTAAAGGAGGTGGTTTAACCGTAAATTTGGAGTAACAAGTAACCGTTTTTTTGAAGGTTTAAGGTAGCTTTATTGGCGTCGATTTTTAAAGTAAAAAGCGTTAGAAGTGAATCATTTTGACGTTATTGCTTTTGCCAATAATCGATTAGGGATTCTTCCACCGCTTCGTAGGCATAGTTATCCACAGCGGTTACGCCTATATTGGCGAGTTTTTCGGCGGGGCCGTCGCCCACTTTGGCAACGAATACGGCTTGGCAGTCTTTAATGGTGTGTAGAATTTTTTGCATGGCGGATTGGTCGCCGTGCTGGCCGTGGCAGTAGTGGTCTACTTCGCGGTTGTCGATTTGCTGAAGCTGGCCGTCAGTAATGTCGTAGATGATAAAGTTTTTGGCGTGACCAAAATGCAGGTTAATTGAGATTCCATCTTTACTGGCAACGGCAACTTTCATGAGGACTCTTATTAATTAACGGTGCAATAATGGCGAATTCAGGATTTGACGTTCTGGTTATTTCTGGGATGAACGCAATGAGTACGGTGGTTAAGCCAATCGTGACAACCGTTTAAAAACGCATAAATGCATCCATGCAGCTCCCGCAATTCATCCTGAATTGAGGGTTTTAACCGGTCACCACGATTGTCTTTGTAAGCTTCGCAGTATCGTGAAGGCTTGCTTACACTGGGCCGCGTGCTGAGTGTTTTACTTCTACGGTTTTACCTAGCGCGTCTGCGTAGCTTAGTGCTTCGCCTTTTAGGGTAAAGGCTTTAAGTTCGTCAAACATGGTGACTACTTTTTCTTCGGCGCTTTGGCCTTTAAGGTCGCTTTTTTCAATGCATAAAAGCTCTAGGGCTTCGTTCCAAATCATGCCGTCGTCAAGCGGTACGGCTTTGACGGTTAGGTTGCCTAAGCTAATAATTAGGTTGTCTTTAATGTCGTGTACAAACACTAACACTTGCGCGCCTTCGGCACAGTCGTTTTGGTAGTGCTCGGCAAGCATTTCTAGATCAGACAACTGATAAAGACCGGCCACCAACATTTCAATTTTATCGGCTACGGCGTAAACCACGGCTTGTTTAGCAACCACGCTGGGTGGCTTGCGATCACCACGCTCGGTAACTTCACCGAATTCCAATACTAAATCGCCACGGTAGATTTCGTTGCCAGAAATTTCACCGGTAAGGTTTACGTTAAATAGATAACCTTCGTCTTTGTATTTTTGAATGAGCATAGCTTTGCCTACCTAGGTTGGATTTTAAATTCTGTGATTGATCGCAATTGGGCAATTTGTATACCTGTATTATTTTTGTGCAATGATTCTATTTTTGTTATTAAATTCAATGTGTTAAATGCATTTGATATAGATCATGTCGCAAATCCGACAGGCTTTTTAGAAGTGCTGGCTGTAGCAAACTGAACAATTCTTGTTTGCAGGTATTTAGGGTTGGGGTTTGCTTTTGGTGTGTTAAATGCGAGTATCAAAGGCAAAGTTTAAAGATATAAATCGCTGCGCTCATTTTAAAAATCCACGGTAAAAAAGAGTGCTTGGAGCTGTACGAATATGTGGGAAGTTTTTTTTGCTACGGTTGATCCGCAACCCATTTGGTTGTCGCTTAAACTTGCGGTTATTACCACGGTGATTTTATTAATTATTGCCACACCCATTGCGTGGTGGTTAACCTGGAGCAACCGCAATACGAAAAGTATTGTTACGGCTATTGCTACCTTACCGTTGGTATTGCCGCCGTCGGTATTGGGTTTTTATTTATTGTTATTGCTTGGCGCCAACGGCCCTATTGGTGAGTTAGGTAAACAATTCGGTTTTGCGAGTTTTGCCTTTACCTTTGAAGGCTTGGTTATCGCCTCGGTTATTTATTCGTTTCCGTTTGCGTTGCAACCTATTCAAAACGCCTTTGAAGCCATGGGCAAAAAACCCATGGAAGCCGCTGCAACGTTAGGCGCTTCGCCTTTAGATCGCTTTTTTACCATCGCCCTACCCATGGCGCGGCCCGGTATTTTAACGGCCGCGGTGTTGGGTTTTGCGCACACCATTGGTGAATTTGGTGTGGTGTTAATGATTGGCGGCAATATTCCCGGTGAAACCAAGGTGTTGTCAGTGGCTATTTATGATCACGTCGAAGCCATTGAATATGATCAGGCCCACGCGTTGAGTTTGTTGATGATTGGTTTTTCGTTTGTAGTGCTGTTTTTGTTGTATTTTTTAAATACTAAAGCTTCGCAGAATTATTCGTTTAAAGCGTCTTAATTTATGTCACATTAAATAATTAAATTACAATCAAATTAAACAATCCCCGTAAAACAATCACATGAACGATATCGAAATTGCCTACCGAGTGACACGCGAAGAATTTGCGTTAGATGTAAATTTTAAAACCGCCGCCAAAGGTGTAACGGCGCTTTTTGGTCAATCGGGCTCGGGCAAAACCACCCTACTGCGCTGCATTGCCGGGTTAGAATCGCCGGATTTTGGCCGATGTATTTTTAAGGGTGATATTTGGCAAAATGAAGTTATTCATTTAGCGGCTCATGAACGCCCAATTGGTTATGTGTTTCAAGAGGCGAATTTATTTCCGCATTTAACGGTTGAGAAAAATCTTCAGTACGGCTTAAAACGTCGCAAGCAGGTTGTTAAATCGGTCAGCTTTGATGACGCTGTTTCGTTATTGGGTGTCAGCCCGTTTTTAAACCGGCTTCCGGCTGAGTTATCGGGCGGCCAACGGCAACGTGTGGCCATTGCGCGCGCACTGGTAACCAGCCCACAATTATTATTAATGGATGAACCGCTGGCGAGTTTAGACATTCAAAGCAAAGCAGAAATTTTACCCTATTTAGAAAGCTTAAATGGCAGTTTGGATATTCCGGTATTTTACGTCAGTCATTCGCCGGAAGAAGTCTTACGTATCGCCGACAACATTGTGCTGCTAAACAATGGCGCAATGCTGGCGCAGGGTAATTTAAATGAAATTCTCACCCGCACGGATTTACCGCTAGCGCATTTAGAAGAAGCCAGCGCCGCGGTGAATGGTGAAGTCATCAGCCATAACGATGACTACCATTTGAGTTACGTAAAAATTAAAGGCGGCACGGTTGCGGTGTCTAAACTGGATTTTCCGGTAGGTAAAATGGCACGTATTCGCATTAGCGCAAAAGATGTGAGCTTGGCATTACAACCGGGCCAAAAATCGAGTATTTCGAACGTATTTCCGGTAACGGTGGATTCTATAACACAGGCCGTTGATCCGGCGAAGGTGTTGATTAAATTGGATATGGGCGGGGAATGCTTTTTAGCGCAGATTACGCGTTTGTCTCAACATCAGCTTAATATTGAACCCGGTAAAATTGTCTACGCACAAATTAAAAGTGTGGCGCTAATGCGATAAGAAAACGTTGGTTTAAAAAGCTTATTGACAAAAATAATCTTAAGCACTGTAAAAGGCCGGCGCTAACAAACCTAATAGGTTATAAATTCCATGTACCAAAATCGGTAATAGCAGTTTTTTTCTAACCTCAAAACACCCACCAAATATCAGCGATGGTATAACCACCACAAACGCCCCCACACTTTGAAAGTACAGCACGTGCATAAACGCAAATACGATGCTAGTGATTACATTGGCAAGCGTTAACGACGTAACGTTGAACGGTAGACGATTTTTGCTGAATATTTTTAGCTTTAATAATTCTTGCTGAATAAGCCCTCTAAAAATAATTTCTTCACAGATAGGGTAAAACGCACCGGCCAACACAACAGTTCGCAGTGAGTCTAGGCGATTGAAGGTTGGCAATACACCTAAATACCAACACCAAAGCCCCAAAATAAAAAGGGCAGCCATTACGGCTGCCCCTAGTGCGTTTAATTCAGCTCGATTCATGAATGCATGAATTTAGCGAATTTTTTGCGGTTGATAAAGAGCAACGCTAACAAGGCTGCAAACGGTAGGGTTGGGTCAACTGGAGCGTTACCGCCACCGAATGAACAACCAAAGATGTTTTTACGATCGCCATTGTCGGCAGGTACGTTCGCCACATCTACTACGGTTACAGTCACTTGATCGGTGCTGCTTAAACCTTCTGCGTCGGTTACGGTTAACTCAAAGACCAATTCTTGATCCGATGTTAAGCTTGGTGCCGTGAAGCTTGCAGTTGCAGTATCTGCACCGGACAAACTTACCGATGGGCCAGAAACTTGATCCCATTCGAAGGTTAATTCACCCTCTTCTGGATCGGTACCAGAACCCGCTAGGGTAACGGTAGACTCTTCATCAACGGTTTGATCTGCACCAGCATCTGCAACAGGCGCTTGGTTTGGAGCATCGTTGACGGTTACCGAAACCATGGCAGTAGCTGTTTCACCTTCGGCATCGCTTACGGTTACTTCAAATACCAACACGGTTTCAGCAGCAACTTCTGGCGCGGTAAAGCTTGGCGTTGCAGTATCGGCACCGGTTAGGGTTACGGCTGGGCCGCTAACTTGAGTCCAGCTGAATGCTGTCACTGCGGCATCATCCGTAGATGCGCTAGCATCCAGAGTAACGGTTGCACCTTCGGTAACGGTTTGAGCAGCACCAGCATCAGCAACAGGCGCTTGGTTTGGTGATTCTAGGTTGAAGCCAACGATTACAGGGTCGTGATCTGAGTAACGAGTTGCTGTAGTACCATCAAAGTAGCTCGCTTCTTTACCGAAATCTAGGTTGTAATCTAAGGCATCGGCTTCGTCGGAGTTGATGTTCCAAACGGTTACATCGTTAACTTTGGCGTTTAGCTCGTCGCTGACCAAAATGTAATCAAGGGTACCGGTTTGGCCGTCGAATACGAATGAGTTTGACTCAGCACCTTCGACGTTAACAAAACCTTCGCCTAACAAGAATTGCACAGGTTCTTCTTGCGCGTAGCTGTTTAGGTCGCCCATAACGATCATATCGCCATCGACAATACCCGTTGGGTTAGTTGCTAACCAAGCAGATACAGCTTGTGAAGTTTCTAAACGACGTGCATTCCAGAAGCCTGCGCCATCACCTTGGTCGAAGTTAGGGCTGGTTTCGTCATTAAGGCCCGATTGACCTTTTGATTTATAGTGGTTAACAACAACGGTAAATAAATCACCGGTTTCGACACTTTCAAAGGTTGCCGCCAAAGGCACACGGCTGGTGGCCGGGCCTTCAAATAACGGATCAGCCGCAAAGTCGCGAGTCTCAAAACCTGGCAAGGTTGCTGCGATAGTGTCATTTAGCATGGCGATGGTGCTGCCTTCGGCAATTTCAACGGCTGCTGGTTTGTAGATCATGGCAACGGCAATTGCGTCTGAACCCACAAATTGCACACCCGGATTTACAAACGCGTAAACCTCGGAACCCAACTGTGTGTTAACCGCGGCAATTAGCGCTTCAACGGCGGTATCAACGGCTTCGGTGCTGTTGAATTCGTTTTCGATCTCAATCAAACCAATGACGTCGGCATCGATAGCAACAATGGCATTCGTCAGCTTAACTAACTGACGATCAAACTCTTCGGTGGTATCGGCGCCACGTGGGTCCATACCAATTGCAGTGGAAACACCCGACAAATCGATGGTGGTGAAGAAGTTCAATACGTTCATAGAGGCAACTTTAAGGTTACCACCAACATCTTCAGGAGCAGCCGTGCGTGGGTTTGGCGAATTTTCTTCCGCGGTTGATGTGAAGGTGTTTACGCCATCTAAATGACCGCGAACACGCCAGGTTGAACCCGATGCGCCATTACCGGCAAATTTGTAATCCAAAACACCAGAAAGGTTAACGATTTGATCACCCATGCGTGGAGCTACGGCTTCGGCGTAAGGGAATTGGAACAAACCCGAGACGTTTTGGTTTTGGAAATTTAAACCGTCATCAAACACGATTGAACGAGCACCGTCTAAACGTGCCTGAGCATCAAAACCTGCCGCGCTTGGGGCATTTTCTTGGGTGAACTGACGTGGACGCTCACCGGCAACCAAGCGAATCTCATTAAAGCGATCCAACTGGAATTGTTCGGTGATTGTTAGGGTTTCTGGGAAGCGAACCAACATGCCTTCGTAAGATTCTAGATCTGGCTGAAAGTCATCGTTTTGGCTTAGGGTAACGTCGGTAATCGCAGAAAGGTTGATATCGGTAACCAAATCAGCAACGGCGGCAGCTGGATCAATAATGCAAGGTGCAACAACGGTTACCGCGGTAATGTTGTTGATTTGCGTCTCGCCAAAGTTTTGGTTAACGGTACCGGATACACGAACCACATCACCGACGTTAACGTCTACACCAAAGGTGTTATCGAAGATAAACACACCTTCAGACGACGTAGGATCGGTATCTTGGTCGGCCACTTCTTCCATCAAGTAAAAACCGCGTAGATTACGAGTCTCGTCGGTATCGCCATCTTGGAAATCGCCAACGACCACACCTTCAACGGTAACTAACTCACCGATAATTGGGCTGACATCAACGTCACCAAAGTTGTTGGTACCGTAGGTGGTAGGATTACCTTGAACCGCAGAAATAAGAACTAATGGTGGCTCGGCTGGTGGCTGCTCTTCTTCTGGAGGAGTTGCCTCCTCAGCACCTACTGGGAACGGAGTCGGAGAAGTAGCATTTGTGGTCTGTCCATCAAACACATCAGTTCCACTGAAAGCCCACTCAGATGCTGTAAAAGTTGCATTTGGAGCGGTGACGCTGGCGTTACGTTTTGCCCAACCATCCGTGTAATCCCACTCGGTCCCGCTACCATCTACACCCTCTACACCGTAGGTATCTGAAATTACACCGTTGAAATAAAGCAATATTGGGTCATCACCATTTACGCTAATTTCGCCAGTTGTGTAGTCAGGTGCAAATCCGTAGAAATCAGTAAAAACAGGGGTTTCTGTAGCAACATAAATATATTCGCCAGCAGCAAGCGCAACACTTGGAAATACGAAATCTGGACCACCGCCATTTAATCTACCATTAGTCGTAGATGATAGACTTTCAAACCCATATGCACTTAAGTCCGGAATATCCGCAAGAGCGCGTAACTCTAGCGCTTTTGGGTTACCCGAAATAGGGCCGTCCGCAATACCTGAAATAATAAGATCCTGCGCAAACACAGCAGGTGCCATTGCGCTCAGCAGCGCACTGGCCAGTAATTTTTTCTTCATAATGTTTCCCCGTCATTCCTAATCGTAAAAATAATATCCAACAAAATACTTAACCGGTTCACTTAAGATTCGTACAATATATCCTCAGTAAACGCTAAAGTGTGATGCTTACCTCAAACAAAATGCGATTTTTTATTTCATTAATGCATATTTTTGTAACAATAAAATTACCAAAACGAATAACAAGCGTTCAAAAAATGCACGTCGTTATCGATTGAGGGATTAACAAAAACGACGAAAAAACGATTTTGATCCTGTTGGATTGACCAACCAAAACAGGTTGAGATGAAGAGGCGGAATGTTATGTGATCAATTTGAACGGCTTTTTTAGATTTTTTTTGAATAATTAAACACAAACAAATAACCATCTATTATTATTTTTGATGGTTATTTGTTTGTGTTTAGAAAACAGCTTTTTGCACAACCCGCTAATAGTATGATTTTTCTTAAACATTTATTCACAACACCCTCTTAAAGTATGAATTATTAAATTTATATTTCATAAATAACGAATTTTGAGCCGAGTTGCTTAGTCCCTAAAAAATCCGTTAACCTCTCACTACGCCCAACAAACTTCAGCGTAAACGTCTAACCCAAAGACAGATTACTTAAAGAATCTCTGACTGACTTCGCTAAGATTTAATCAGAGGGCAAATATCGAAAATGCGACGTACAATTTCAACCACTTGCGACGGTTTAATCAGTTTGCAAGAAGAAAATTACTGTTCGACTTATTCAAGCGCTTTAAAAGCGCTAGGAATTAGCATTTTCTTTATTTAACTTTTTGTAAACCAATAACAATAAAACCATTTAGTATTTAGGAGCGCCCCATGCCTTTTATCGAAATTAAAGTATTTAAAGACGAACTTTCTAAAGAACAATCTGCTGAATTAATTACTAAAGTAACCGATGCGGTTTGTGAAGTAACCAGCGAAAAACTTCGTGAAGTTACTTGGATTACTATTGAAGAAGTCAACGACGGCCAATGGGGTGTTGGTGGCAATGCGCTATCATTAAGCGATGTAAAAAAATTAATGCAAAGCTAATCTATGCCTAATTTTTTTTAGCAATAAAACTCTGATTAAATTGAGTACAGGATTTTTTTGTTGGCAACTCAAAAAGATATCCAACATCTACAACACATCCTTGTGCTGCTAAAAGATTGGTACAAATCAGTCTTTTAAGAAATTAATCAGAGTTTTCATCTAACCTCTTTCAGTTATTTTTAAACTCGACATTAAGCGTACAAAAACCACTTCAATATGCGCTTATTTTCGTAAAGACTATCGAGCGTGTCCTTCTTTAAACATTAAAGCTCTAGTTTTTCTTCAGAAATAACAATGCCGTTGTTATCACAGTAAATCCAGTTACCCGGCTTTATAGTGTGGCCTGCAAAGGTAATAGGAACGTTTAAATCACCCAAACCGCGTTTTTCGGTTTTAACCGGAATGGTATTTAGCGCTTTTACGCCCAATGGTAATGCACCTAATTCGTCACAGTCGCGTACACAACCAAAAATAACGAATCCAGCCCAGCCATTTTTTACCGCTTCTTCGGCAATCATGTCACCGAGCAAGGCTTTACGTAGCGAGCCACCGCCATCTACCACAAGCACCTTACCTTCACCGGCAACACTGGCTTGTGATTTAACCAATGAATTGTCTTCATGACATTTTACGGTAACAACTTCGCCAAAAAATTGTTTATTACCGCCGTAATTATTAAATATAGAATCCAGTATTTTTAAACTGTCTTCATATTTGTCGTATAAATCTGGCGTAGATATTTTAGCCATTACGGTCTCCTGATATTTATTTCTTAATTTTAAAACGTTTAATTTGAAAATTATTTAAATTTAAAATCACTAAATTTAAAATCGCTAAACTTAAAGCGGTTAAATCTAAAAACATCTGATCGTTTAAAAACAAACCACCGAGTTTTTTGCGACCAACATTCTGATGAATCCAATAATTTGGTATCGCTATAAGTCAAACTTTTTAGCGTGTGAACGCCGCAATGCACGCTCGGTTCGCATTTTCTCTTTCACCAAATCTTGCAGCGTATCGGATACATAGCGAACATGTTGCTGTGCGGCCTCGCGCGCGGTACTGGGCTTGCGATTGTGTATGGCATCGTATATTGCCGCATGCTGATTAAACAAGCTGTCACGGGTTATATTGTTCGCCAAGAGTTCTTGAATGCTTTGGTACATAGTGCTTTGAAATACCGAAAATAAGCTCTTAATAACGTGCATAAAGATCACATTGTGGCTGGCTTCGGCAATGGCCAAATGAAAACGTGCATCCCAAGTCGCGCTGGCTAAGATATCGTTGCTCTTACTGGATTTGGACAACTGCTCAAACACTTCGGTGAGCGTCGTGAGATCAACATCGGTAGCTCTTAGTGCAGCGTAGTAGGCGCAATCCCCTTCTAGGCTTAATCGAAACTCCAGTAAATCAAAATGCGAGTCTTCGTTGTTGGCAAGAATTTCTGCCAGCGGATTCGAAAAACTCTTTTCCAGCTGATCACTCACAAAGTGACCGCCGCCGGGGCGACTGTATATCCAGCCTTCGGTCTTGAGTACTTGCAGGGTTTCGCGAATACGCGTTCTCGATATTGAAAAACGTTCCGATAGAACTCGCTCGGCAGGCAGTCGATCACCGGCGGACAAACTGCCTTCGATCATGCAGGATCTTAAAAAATGGTAGACAGGATTTTCATTCATATTGGTCTGACCAATTTATTTTTTAATGTTATTTAAAATTAATGACAGTGTGTTCAAATTAAAAAATATTTATATTTTTCAGTATCTTAAACTAATATTTGACGAACTATCACACTTCCGTTTCAATGGTTTGATATCTAGAAAAAATTGGTCAGACCAAAATAGAGGTTAATAATAAAAATGGCAATTACCTGCAATGAAGATTTACGCTTATTAGCAAAAAAGCGCGCCCCCAGAGCAATTTTTGATTATGTTGATCGCGGCTCTTACGACGAAAACACCATCAACAAAAACCGCCAAGACCTGCAAGCCATGCAGTTACGTCAACGCGTGATGATTGATGTATCAAAACGCAGCATCGACAGCGAAATGCTCGGCGAAAAAGTCAGCATGCCGCTGGCGATAGCGCCAACCGGGCTCACCGGTATTATGCACGGCAGCGGTGAAATTCTAGCAGCACAGGCCGCCGAAGAATTAGGTATTCCGTTTACCTTAAGTACCATGTCGATTTGTTCCATTGAACAGGTAAAAGCCAGAACCACTAAACCTTTTTGGTTTCAGTTATACGTGATGCGCGACCGCGGTTTTGTCCGTTCATTGATTGAGCGCGCCAAGGCTGCCGAATGTTCGGCACTAATGTTAACGGCGGACCTGCAAATTCAGGGGCAACGCCACCGCGATATTAAAAACGGTTTGGCTGTACCACCAAAACTAACGGTAAGTAATGCTATTGATATTATGACCAAACCTGCTTGGGTTTGGCACATGTTAACCAGCCCCAGCAAAAGCTTTGGCAACCTTACCGAATTACAAGCCGCTAACGATGGTTTGACCACCTTATCTAAATGGATTGCCGGTCAGTTCGACCCATCGTTAACGTGGAAAGACGTTGAATGGATTAAAAGTTTGTGGCCGGGCAAATTAATCATCAAAGGTATTCTTGATCCTGAAGATGCCAAGCACGCGGTTAACTCCGGCGCCGATGCCATTGTGGTCTCTAACCACGGCGGTCGCCAACTCGATTACGCACCTTCGTCTATCGAAGTGTTACCGAGCATTGTTGATACCGTCGGCGATCAAACCGAAGTGTACTTCGACAGCGGCATTCGCAGTGGCCAAGACTTACTGAAAGGTATGGCTTTGGGTGCGCGTGGTGGTTTTATCGGAAAGGCATTTTTGTATGGCCTTGGCGCCAATGGTAAAGAAGGTGTGAAAACCGCCATCGAGTTGATTCGTAAAGAATTGGATGTCTCTATGGCGCTCACGGGCATTAATGGTTTAGATGAAATATCAAAAGATATTTTGTACAAAAAACCTTAACTTGCGGTAAAAACCTCTGATTAACTTGCTTAGATTTAATCAGAGGTTCCTATACCTTTATTCCCACGACCGTCTTTATTCCGATGACTACAAATTCATCTCTTAAACTTAGATATTGTTAACCGTCGTCATCCAAAGATTGCTCTAACGAGCGGTCTCGATCTTTTGCGGTTAAATAACCCCGCTCTGCTCCCGTAGATTTGCGATTCAAAGCCTCGTTGCGATAAGGAAAGCGACCAAATTGGACTATGTCTTGAAGATGTTTTTCGGCAATCGAAAGTGTCTTTTCGGCTTCTTGCTTCAATACTTTGAATTGTTTAATCGCCATGTTTTGCAGCTTAAGATCTTCAGCGTGCATAAGCGGCATGTAAAAAAAGTGCCTTTCGGCGGAATTGAGGGTGCGATCAAGACCGGTGCGAATACCGTTTACCGCAATACTTTGTGCGGTTTTATCTTGAGCAAAGGCGTCCGATGAGTTGCGATATAGATGTCTGGAAAACTGATCTAAAATAATAATCAGCGCCAAAGATCCACGAGCACTGCTCAGCCAAGAGTCCAACTCCCCTTTGCAGGCCTGTTTATGCAATGGACTAAAACGCTCGATGATGATTTGATCAAGCTCCGGCTCACCGCAAAACCATTGCCCAGGTGTTAGCTCACGAAACCAGAAGTCTAGAACCGACCAACATTCGCGAGGTAAATTTTGATATTGAGTCATAGAAAAAAGAAATTTAAAAATATTCGTTATCGTATCAGGAATTAAAGCATTTAGTGTTATCGATCAGTGCGATCAAAGTACTCTACGAACCTCTGATTAACTCATCCATGAATTAATCACAGGACAGAAATTGACAATGTGATTTCCAATTTCTTCACAATTTCAATCACTTACCGTTCTTGAAATTGGCGACATTTCCTTGTGTTGTGAGAAACTCTAGGTTTATTAGAGTTTCCTCTAATAAAAATTTCATAAAACAATAAGAGTTCGTATCGATTGAATTATTGAACCCGTTAAGGTCTACTTAAGTGCTTCTATTGTCTGTTCGCAGACGACCCTTTCTAACGTAGTAAAATCCATGAACAGCTCGTCAAACACGGATTCAAATTTATCCAAAACACATAACACAGATACCGGTAATAGTTCGGCCAATAATGCCGCCTCTACTCACGCTGTAAATAGCTCAGCTCACGACGCAACGACAACAAAAATCGCTGTACCGATTTTTATGCTTGCAGCAATTGTGGCAATGACTCCGTTTTCAATTGATGCTTATTTACCCGCTTTACCAACTATTGCCAATGAGTATCAAACCAGTATTCACGATATAGAACTGTCTTTATCCTTTTTTTTAGTGGGTTTTGCTTTTGGACAACTCTTTGGCGGACCTATCTCCGATACCATTGGCCGAAAAAAAGCGATCTACCTAGGATTAAGTTTATTCTGCGTCGGTACCATTGCTGTGCTGCTCTCTAATTCAGCACATTGGCTGTGGGTGGCGCGTGTAATTCAGGCGCTCGGCGGAGGTTTTTCTGGCGTTAATCCACCGGCTATTATTAGAGATCTGAGCAATGGACGGGAAGCTGCCAAGAATTTAGGAAAAGTCGCCATCATTATGATGATCGCGCCTTTAATTGCGCCGATCATTGGCTCTTCTATTTTGGCGATAACACACTGGCACGGCATTTTTATTTTTCTGCTCATTTACGCAGCCGTTCTTGTTGTTTTAGTAACCAAAAGACTGCCCGAGACACGCGCTCACATTACGCATAAAACACCGGCTCTCAAGCGTTATTGGCTAGTGGTCAGCAATCGCTACGCCATGGGTTATGTGTTCGCACAATGCTGTTCTTACGCTGGGCTGTTTGGCTATGTTACGGCCAGCTCATTTATTTTCATTGAATATTTTGGCGTTAGTGAGCATATTTTTCCGTATTTTTTCGGCGCTAATGTTATTACCTTGGCAATATTCAATCGAATTAATATTACGTTACTCGGGCATTTTAATCCGCACCAGCTATTAAACGTTGGTCAAGCGGCTCTTTTAAGTACATCGTTAACGCTGTTTTTGTATGTGTACTTTTCGGAACAGCCAACGCTGTGGGTGTTTGCAGCACTTCTGTGTGCCTTCTGTGCGTCTTTAGGCATGATCTCGTCCAATGCCAGTGCCAGTGCCGTAGAATCATTTCCCCAGCACGCCGCAACGGCTACGGCCTTTATTGGCGCAAGTTCGTATTTGTGGGGCGCGGGCGCGGGATTTTTAACGTCTTATTTCGCCGATGGTACTTTGCAACCGGTAACCACGGTGTTTTTGGGCGCAGCCCTGACAGGCATTATCTTAAGAGCTGTTTTACAACTAAAAACCGGCAGCGGCCCAACCATCGCTTAGTTTATTTGTACCTAACCCCACAAATCAGACCTTTACTGCTGTTGGTTGAATGCTAAATCACTCAGACATAAAAAAACCGGCCTAAAGGCCGGTTTTAATGGCAAAGCTACATTAAGCAAAACGAGGTGCTAAACGAACCGTACGGTGTTGTTTAAGCAACAAGCAGCTTAACAATAATGCCGCAACAATAACTGCCCAGTTACCGTTCAACTCAGGAACCGCAACCACAGTTGCTGTAGCAGAGTAGTCTTTTACAGAATTCTCACGATCATCACCAACTTGAAGCGCGCGAATAGCTGTTAAAGAAAAAGTATTAGCAGTTAAGGTCGCACCAAAAGTTGGAAGACCGAAAGAAAAACGGCTAACAAAGTCTTGGCCTAAAGCACCCACTGAAAACGCGTATTCTGGATTAATGCCAGTACCGTTAAAGTTACACGCTCCACGGCAATTACCAAACGCCACGCCATCAGTGAAACTCTCAACTAGGTCAAGGTTGATTCCACTACTGCCAAAATTCAGCTCAGAGTTAAAACCAAAACCAATCACATCACCGGTTAAGGTTTGATCGCCGATATCAATATTAAAGGTGAAATAACCTTCATTTGACTCGTCGTCAACACTCACCTGCCAATCGATTTGGTCCGTGGTATTGTAAACCCAGTCGCCAAAACTCACAGTGGTGGCCTGAGCACCAGCAGCAGCAAAAACTACTAACGCCAGGAAGAGAGAAATACGAACTAACATAACTTTGTGCCTCCTGCACGGCTTACCCTGAAAGAAAAGGAACTTCCTCTCAGAATATTAACTTTATCAGAATACGAACAACTAATAATCTATTTCTACGGAATTTACATAAACTATACAAAAAAAATTGGCCACATTGTAAATGCATATTTATGCGTCAAAGCAGCGGTATCTGTCGCTTTAATATTTTGTAAAAAAGAAACAAATATCCACACAGATCAAGCGTTTTATGCAATTAATACTTGGCAGAAATGTTTTGTTGCGGTAGTGAATGAAAAGCGTGAATAGAAGAAAATATTAATATGTTCATCTATTCACGTTTAGAAAAGAACGAAAATATTGTAGCGGGAATTATTCGGCCTTAAACCAAGACTCTAAAGACTCTTCTTGCCAACTCATTAATAAAGAAAGACCTTCGTCAACGACCTTTAAATAGACATCAATAATTTCCGTCGCCAAATCAAATAGCTGACGACTATCCATAGTAATGACTTTTGGGTCTAGCACTTCTCGTTCAACGGTTGTTAATAAGAACATCAGTTTGAATTCGTAAGCCTTAATTAAAGGTAGTGACTGAATTTTATTGCCAGTGACCTCTAAAAGACGGTTACCTTGAGTTCTTACTTTTTCATATTGAACACGCGTGCCTTGAATAAAATAGCGTAATTTACTGCTCTCTAATTCGTCTTGTTTGCGTCGACTGGCAGCAAGCGTTGAAAGACCGCGAATCTTCGCAATATGTTCAACCAAACTCGGTAGTTGGTTACACACAAAAACCAACAAACCCACTTGACTGAACATTTGCTTTCGCGGCTCTAGCTTGGTGATTTTTCCGTCACGACTATCAACCTCAGAAAAAAGAACCGCCACAGGACGCTCTAGGTGTCTGGCTAACACCATCATCAACTGCAAAAGCTGCTCGATAAAATGAGAATGGTATTCAAAGTTTTCCATGACAGAATCACCTTGCCAATCTCGATTGATGACATTCCACGACGCATCAAGTTTTTCAAGCTCTTGATCACTAATCAATTTATTAGCTTGTCGAGAGAACTCTTGAAGCGCGCGCATACGACGCGAAACTTGGCGCTGGAGCGCGTGAAATTCGTCGGCAAATTCTTCGTAGCCGGCAATAAGAGACATGCCCAAACCACGGTGGCGCTGAATGGCTCGGCATAAATGGCTAATTTGCTTAATGAGACTTAACGCCAGTAGCCGCTCGGAATAATTTTCGCAGGCTGTTTCTAACTGAACATCACCTACCGTCTTTTTTGAATTCAATGATCTGTCCAAAACTTTGTCCTAGAGCAATGACCTCGCAGTTGCACTAATATCTGTGAGCTAATTACCAACCCACCACGCCAATATCACCAAAACAACGCACAATAACCGTCAATCAACATATATGCGCGCTTTATTGGGGCGACACCTAAGCTTTAAGTTTAACCACAATGCCCTGCAAAACCGCTGTTTCTTAAATTAGGTATTCAAAACCTTAATGTTTCTGCATGGCTAACAGCAATTGACGTTCCAAATACCCTTACTAATGTCATTCATATTATTATCATGGTTGCGTAAAACCCGCGTCAACGCGCAGCCTGGAGAGAGTCTGAACCTCAAAGCCGCGGACATCTTTTTTAAAATATATACGCCAGATAGATTTTAGTGCAGCGAACACTATAGATTCAAAAAAACAATAACAAACGAAGACCTAATAGAGCGGTTAGATTTCTCTGTATTCATGAACGGATAGCCTGAAACCTCCAACCGGTAAAGAAATATAAACAACATTAATAAATGTTAGAAAAGCGAAAAAAGCCCTAAACCAACCCTCTTTATTTAGGGCTTCGCCACGATCCATGAAAAAAACCAATAAACAGATTTAAAAAAATTTTCTTACCCATTAGCCAGATAATGAATTTAAATAAGTTGCTTTTTTTTGATATTGAGCAAACATCAGGATGTTTAAAAAACATTCAACTTTATCGATGTTAGCGATAAAAGGCGTGTTCGATTTATTTAAAATATCTTTTTAACCTGTACGATTATTTTCCTTAATAATTGTGAACTTGTTCACATGTAAGTAATTGTAAAAATACAAGTACGGTTATTAAAAAAGCCCACGACGCCAGTTGACACCTTTCGTAACAACTGTGATCATATATCCATCGACTACGAAGTGACATGATTCACATTTACGAGCAAACGTAAAAAAATAATCATTAAACAAAGAGCTCAATATTTAATCAATCTTATCGATTTATTGGATATTTTGAATATTTCATCAGAGGCTGAGAAACTCGCTGGCCTCTGGTCATAGACCTAGTCTATAAACACATCGAATCTCACAAATTTGTCACACGACATGCATTAAGCAAAGGGAAACGCCATGAAAGCAGTAGTACAAACTATCGTTTTAGCAGTCGCTCTCGGTTCTACATCATCTGCGTTCGCATTTGGTAGCCAACAAGCCACTTTTTTTGATTACTTCTGGAAGCCAAAACCAGGCTGTTTCTTGTGGTTCTTCTGTAAAAAGCCTAAAGATAAGCCAGAAGATCCAGCTCCAGTACCTGAGTTGAACGCAGCAGCTGCACCATTATCTGCCGCAATCGTATTAAGTGCTATCGCTTTAGGTGCAGAACGTCGTCGTCGCAAGCTACGCGTAGAAAACACTCCAGCGGTTTAATTTTTAACTCGCTGATAAAAACGGAGCCTCGGCTCCGTTTTTTTTGTCTGCAATTTACCAACTCGCTGAGTGTTTGATTGTTTTTGCATCAACCACTACTTCATCGCCAAAAGTTACACATCCAAACACCATTATTGGTAAAGTCACTAAAAGAAACACCGCCTAGGAACCTTCGATTAACGTCTCCATGATTTGCTCTAACGCCTATCATTTGCCGTTCTTAAAATCGGCAATACATTGTTGGTGTCGATGGCAACGCTAGGCTAATTAAAGTTTTCCTTAAATAGTTTAAGATATCGTGTAACCCAAATTGTATGGATCCTTTGTTGAAAAGGCGTATTACGTTTATCCACAGTGGCGCAACAGAAATTTAAGAGACAGGCATGTTTAGAGCGGTAGCTATTGGAATACTCTTACTGGAAGTTCTTTTAATCAGCTTAAGCTTTGACGCGCAGCCGCTACAGCAGCTTTTTGAGGGTAAGGCAGGATTTTTATTTTCTCACCTGTCGTTGGTCATCGTTTGGTTAAGCGCCTATTTTGGTGCGTTTTTGATTGTTTTATTGACCCACGACAAGACCGAAACCGCACCCCATAACAATTCTGACGCTCATCTAAAAAATCGAGTAACCGCTCGCTTAGCAATTGCACTCATTATCGTCAACTTAGTTTTGTATGCGGGCTTTTATAGTCTAACCAAAGCTTTATTCACCCAACCACCGGAAACCACAACGATCTTCTGGTCATTGTTTGCGGCTTGGGTGCTCTTGGCGGCATGTGTCTTTTTAACCTGCAGCGCCGTGGTTTATCCGATCCAAACCTGGTTTGCTCGAATGTATAGAAATCGAGCCACAATCATAATCTCAGCATCTATCGCGACCGTCGTTACCAGTACATCCTTACTGGCGAAGAATCTTTGGCCTTCTTTTATAGCGCCAACTTTTCATCTAGCGGAAAAGATTCTTTTCACGGTATTTGGTGAGGTTCACTCTGATCCTGAAAACTTAAACTTAGGTATCGATTACTTTGTAGTGAACATTTCATCAGAATGTTCCGGTATCGAAGGCATGGGTTTGGCATTTTGTTTTACGGTTTTGTATTTGTTTTTGTATCGTCAGCAGCTGCGCTTTCCTATAGCGCTGATCTTGTTACCCATCGCATTGAGCATCAGCTGGTTATTAAACGTAATTCGTATCTGCATGCTGATCTTTATTGGTGAGTTTATTGATCGCGATTTCGCCATTGGCGGATTTCACAGCCAAGCCGGTTGGTTTACGTTTATCGCCCTCGCCTTGTTGATTATCTATGTTTTTGACCGCCTACCTTTTATTAAGAAGAAAACAGCGGAGCTCATTCCTACTTCATCTTATGCAACCAATGACTCAGCCGCAGAGAATGCCGACCAAACCGCTACGGCCATTATTGGTGTTTTTATCGTCTTTTTGTTGTGCTCACTGATTGCCGGTTTTGACGAAGGAATTCCCAATTGGTTGTATCCAGTAAAAGCGCTGGGCACCGCTGTCGCCATCGTCTACTTTTGGCAACGGTTTCCACTCAAACCCAGTTATAAGCTGTCGTTTTCGTTCTGGCTTGAAACATTACTACTCGGACTCATCACCGCTGTACTCTGGGTACTGTTGATTCCAGAAGACAGCGATTACAACGCACAACTCGTTGAAGGCTTTGGTCAACAAAGCGCATTAATGACTACGATTTGGATTGTTATTCGATGTTTTGGCTCGATCATAGTCGCTCCCATCGTTGAAGAACTCATGTTTCGTGGCTATTTACTGAGCCGAATTTCGGGGCACAGTATTAAAAACTCAGCTCCGGCGGTGAGCTTAATGGCTGTGGCGGTTTCTTCTCTTGCGTTTGGCTTTATTCACAGCCAATGGCTGGCCGGAACTCTAGCAGGTCTTATTTATGCCCTTGCCCGTTATCGTTACGGTTTAACGTCAGCAGTGTTTTGCCATGCTATTACCAACGGCGCATTATGTGTGTATGCACTGGGGTTTGGTCAGTGGTCGTATCTTTAAATCACAGGTATTTTCGACCACCGCTAGCTTGCGGCTTGGGTCAAACTCAACGGTGAAAATCACCGCCGTGAACAACCCGGCTTTCGGCAATCTTTACTAGCCTAATCACTTCATTGGCCAAAGCCTTAAACTCGACGTCGATTTATCGGTAGCAAATACCTATAATTGCCAGCTTTCTCGAAGAAACCCATTTTTACGCAACAGGTGCAGTTACTGCGATGACAGATCAATACAACCCCGCCGACGTTGAGTCAAAAGCTCAGCAGTTTTGGGAATCCGCACAAACGTTTAAAGTTACCGAAGACAGCAGCAAAGAAAAATACTACTGCCTAGCCATGTTCCCATACCCCAGCGGCAAACTGCATATGGGTCATGTGCGCAATTACACCATCACCGATGTAATTGCCCGCTACCAACGCATGCAAGGTAAAAACGTTCTGCACCCAATGGGTTGGGATGCCTTTGGTCTACCCGCAGAAAACGCTGCCATCCAGAATAAAACCGCACCGGCAAAATGGACTTACAGCAACATTGAATACATGAAGTCTCAACTGAAAAGTTTGGGATTCGGTATCGATTGGTCGCGCGAATTCGCCACCTGCCAAAATGACTATTATCGCTGGGAGCAATGGTTCTTCACGCGCTTGTATGAAAAAGGCTTGGTTTATAAAAAGATGGCCACCGTTAACTGGGACCCCGTCGATCAAACCGTATTAGCCAACGAACAAGTGGTTGACGGTCGTGGCTGGCGTTCTGGCGCCTTAATTGAGCGTAAAGAAATTCCACAGTGGTTTATTAAAATCACCGACTACGCCGAAGAATTATTGTCGAGCCTAGACAAGCTACCAAACTGGCCGGAACAAGTAAAAACCATGCAACGCAATTGGATCGGCAAATCCAAAGGTGTTGAATTGTGGTTCGACCTTCCTCAAACCATCGCCAACGTCGATAGCTTCAGTGTGTACACCACTCGTCCCGATACCATTATGGGCGTGACCTACGTTAGTTTGGCCGCTGAACATCCAATCTCTTTGGAACTTGCTGAGAGTAATCCCGAATTAGCGGCGTTTATTTCTGAATGCAAAAACCAAAGCGTTGCCGAAGCTGACATGGCGGCCATGGATAAAAAAGGCATGTACACAGGTATTGATGCCAAGCATCCAATCACCGGTGAGCCGATTCCCGTCTGGATTGCGAACTATGTCTTGATGGATTACGGCTCAGGTGCAGTGATGGCCGTACCCGCGCACGATCAACGCGATTATGAATTCGCCCAAAAATACAACTTACCACTTAAGCAAGTGGTAAAAGGCACCGAAAGCGACGATCTAAGCAAAGCCGCCATCACCGAAAAAGGCGAGCTAATGAATTCCGGTGCCGGTTTTGAGCACTGGGACGGCTTGAGCTTTAAGAAAGCCTTTTCGGTAATTGCCGAGCACTTAAAATCCATTGGTAAGGGCGAAGTGCAAACCAACTATCGCCTTCGCGATTGGGGTGTTTCTCGCCAACGATACTGGGGCGCGCCAATTCCAATGTTGAATTTAGAAAATGGTACCGAAATTCCGGTTCCAGCCGATCGATTACCGGTATTGCTGCCTGAAGACGTCGAAATGGACGGAGTTAAATCCCCCATCAAAGCCGATCCTGAGTGGCGCAAAGCCGATGCCGTGAATGGTATTCACGCCGAACACGAAACCGATACCTTCGATACCTTTATGGAATCGAGCTGGTACTACGCGCGCTTTACTTGTCCTGACTACCAAGGTGGCATGTTGGATAAAACCGCCGCAGATTACTGGCTGCCCGTTGATCAATACGTCGGTGGTATCGAACACGCGATTCTGCATTTGTTGTACGCGCGCTTCTTCCACAAATTAATGCGTGATGAAAACCTAGTCAGCTGTGACGAACCTTTCGAGCGCTTACTTTGCCAAGGCATGGTTTTGGCGGAGTCTTTCTTCAAAGCAAACGAAGACGGTTCCAAAACTTGGTTTAATCCAGCCGACGTAGTCTTAGAGAAAGATGACAAAGGTAAAGTCATCGCCGCCAGCCACCCAGAAGCCGGTTCACTGGAATTGGGTGGCACCACCAAGATGTCTAAGTCGAAAAACAACGGCGTTGATCCACAATCTGCTGTAGAACAATACGGTGCCGACACCGTGCGTTTGTTCACCATGTTCGCAGCACCACCAGAGCAAACTCTGGAGTGGAACGACTCGGGTGTAGAAGGCGCCAGCCGCTTCTTACGACGACTTTGGAAAACCGTTTACGGCCACGTTGAAGCCGGCACTCCGGGAGCTATTAACCCCGAAGTTCTTAGCAGCGAACAAAAACAATTGCGCCGTAAAGTGCACGAAACCATTCAAAAGGTTTCTGACGATTGCGGCCAACGTTTAACCTTTAACACAGCTATTGCTGCGGTTATGGAATTATTAAACGATGTGACTAAGTTTGCCGACCGCGCCAGCCCAGAAACCCTTGCCGTAGAACGCGAAGCACTAGAATCAATGACCTTATTGCTAGCGCCAATCGTTCCGCACATTTGTCACAGTCTTTGGGAAATGCTCGGCCACAGCGATAGCATCGTTAACGCCAGCTGGCCGCGCGCCGATGAAGGCGCACTGGTTCGCGATACACTTCACTACGCGGTGCAGGTAAATGGCAAGGTGCGTGGCGAAATCGACATGCCAGCCAGCGCCAGCGACGAAGAAATATTAACCGCCGCTCGCAACGACGAAAACGTGGCTAAATTTCTGGAAGGCAAAGAAATTAAAATGAATAAGGTCATCAAAGGTAAGCTGGTTACCTTTGCGGTGAAATAACACCAACGCCTTACTAAGCAAGGTAGCTCAATGAGTTACCTTGCTGACATGATTCGCAATATCTTTTCTTTCAAACGCTGTTGTTAACGGCCCAAATGCGCACAAGGCATTTCAATGAAACCAATCCAATTAATCTTAATTATTTTGTTCATGGCAACATTGAGTGCTTGCGGCTGGCACCTGCGTGGCAGTGTCGCACTGCCAGAAACCTTACAGACCATCAGCTTAACCCAACAAAACATTGATCCAGTGTTAAGCCAAACCATTCGCCGTAACTTTGAAGCCAACAATATTCAATTTGCAACTTTAGAGTACGCCTCCTACGCATTGACGCTGTCCGATCAAAAAGAAGAACGTCGTGTGTCTGCGGTAAGTTCCGACGGCCTTGCCGAGCGCATTAGCTTATCGATTTCGGTTAATTTTTTACTGCAAGATAAAGAAGGCCTGACTATTGGTAAACCCAGCGTAATTACCGTAAGCCGAAGCTACGGCTTTGATCGACAAAATGTCGCCGGTAAAAATGCCGAAGAACAGTTGGTGAAAACCGAATTGAGAAATGAATTGGCGCAGCAAATTTTACGACGCTATCGCTTTGTTGCCTTAAATCGTGAAAATGATCCGCAAGAAGAATCAGCGCCGGTAGAAACATTAAATCCCGCTAACGCTTCGCAATAAATTGAAAGGAACTCTGATTAAATCATGGTTGAGTTAATCGGAAGTTTCTAGATACAAAAACGTTAGATAATTTAAGGTAAACGTTAGAGCACCCCAAAGCTAATGGCAAAAATTCGCGCCGATCAACTCTCTAGACACATCGCCAAGCAGTTGTCGCCAATGTATTGCATTTTTGGCGATGAACCACTGCTCAAACAAGAGGCCTGCGACGAAATTCGCAACCAAGCCTTTCAACAAGGTTATACCGAGCGTGAGAAATATTATTCCGATGCTAGCTTAGATTGGAACGAAGTCTTTGCCAGTGCGGCAAATTTGTCGTTGTTTGCTGAACGCAAATTCATTGAAATTCATCTACACACCAGCAAAATCAGTGAGCAAGGGGCAAAAATGCTTTTGCAATATTGCCAAGCTCCGCCAGAAGACACCTTGTTGCTAATTACTGCCCCCAAACTGGATGCCAGCGCACAAAAAGCCAAATGGTTTAAAGCACTAGAAAACAACGGCGATACGGTTCAGATTTGGCCAATTACTTCAGAACAACTGCCCGATTGGATCAACACACGCCTGAGACAAAAAAAACTCAATGCGTCTTCAGAAGCCATAGAAATGCTTGCCGCCAAGGTGGAAGGTAATCTACTGGCTGCCAAACAAGAAATCGAAAAACTCGTATTATTGGCCGCAAAAGACGGCTTAATATCCACCGATTTAATGGCCGCAGCGGTCGGTGACAGCGCTCGGTACGACGTGTTTGGTTTGGTGGATAAAGCACTTTCGAACAAAACAGAAGCCGCGTTAAAAACACTGCAAGGTCTTAAAAGCGAAGGCACCGAACCCATCATTATTTTGTGGGCACTAACCCGAGAAATACGCACTCTCGCGAGCATTAGCGAAGCGGTGAATAAGGGTCAACCTATTTCTCAGGCGTTGAAGGCCAACCGTATCTGGGATAAGCGCGCACCGCTAATTCAATCAGCACTGCAACGCTTGTCGTACAAACATTTAATGCATTTACTCAGAAAAGCCAACGGTATTGATCGCGCGGTAAAAGGCTTACGTAAAGCCTCGCCTTGGGACGAACTCACCGATTTGGTACTGCATTTATCGGGTGTTATTACCCTGCCACCCAGCTTAGATTTAATTGCGCTGCAATAAAGATTGTCGGAATAAAGAAAGGGAAACTCTGATTTACCTAGAGTTTCTAACGGCACAAGGATGTATCGCTAATTTCAAGAACGGTCAGTGACTGAAATTGTGAAGAAGTTAGAAATCGCGTTGTCAATTTCTGCTCTCTGATTAAATCATGGATGAATTAATCAGAGATTCCAAAGCTTTGTTAACTCAAAACTTTCTTTATTTACCGCATAATTATTCGTGCGATTTATTGATCACAGCCTGGTAAAACTGTTTTGCTGTTCTGGCACTGTTGGTACCACGTGTTCTGGCAAATAATTTTGCCTGCGTATGAATATCGTCTCTGTCACAAGCGCCCTCGGCAATCGATTCTGCAAACAACACATCGATCATGTCTAAATATTCTTGCCAGGTAATTGGATAGAAAGATAACCACAAACCAAATCGATCCGCTAACGATAACTTTTCTTCAACGGTATCGGAATAGTGAACTTCTGGATCTGCCATTCTCGCCGATAAGGTTTCTTGATTATCGCGTTGGGTTTGCGGGATAAGATGCCGACGATTGGAAGTTGCGTACAGCAAGACGTTTTCGGGCGGTAACTCAATCGACCCTTCTAAAACACTTTTTAAATGCTTGTAGGTATTTTCATCAGCGTCAAAGGAAAGATCGTCGCAAAACACAATAAAGCGATATTTACTGTCCATGATTTGATCGACAATCTCCGGTAAATCAACCAAGTCTGCCTTATCAATCTCGATAACACGTAAACCTTGATCGGCGTATTGATTGAGCAATGCTTTTACCAGACTGGACTTACCCGTGCCGCGAGCTCCCCACAGCAAAGCATTATTGGCCGGTTTTCCTGCTAAAAAACGCTCGGTATTTTCAATAATCAGAGATTTTTGACGTTCGATTTTTTTCAGATGATCCAGCGAAATAGCATCTAAGCGAGTAACCGGTTTTAAATAACCACGCTTGGGTCGCCAAATGGCGGCTTTGTGAAGATTCCAGTCGAGCGTACTTGGCGCTTGTGTCATAGAGTAATCCAACTACTTGGTATTTTGGTTAATGGAACGTCTTTTTTGCAGCAGTGAAGCCTGCGTTAATAAAACGTTTTATTAACCGTACATTATTTATTGCCTGAACTTCGAATTTATTGCCTGAACTCCGAATTTATTGCCTGAACTCCGAATTTATTGCCTGAGCTCCGAGAACAGTCGCTTGAAGTCGTTCATCAGAAATTCCAGAATTCTGTCGCTAGACTAGGATACCAAAAACGGCGAAAAGAAAGGCAAGAATAAATACCGCGAAATAATCTACAACTGGCAAAGATAAGCAACGCGTGGATCGGTTTTACCTGCCATCAATTGGCGATACGCCCACCTAACATCTTCCGGGCCGGAAAGCAGAGTTGGCGCTAACCAGTTCGAAAACGCCTCGCACACAATCACCGAATGTTCTTGATAGCGTTGCACCAGATTACAAATATCGGAATTAGCACGAGCAGCACTGTAATAATCTCGACCATCAAAAAACTCGCCTTCAGGCAGGGACAAATGATTTTGAGCATCACTCATGGCCAAGATTTCATCGGCGGCAGATTCTAAGTTACTCATGCTGTACACATAACCCAGTTTTTGCTTGAGATAAAAATGCAGCATGCCTAATACTTGCAAATTACCAGTAAAATCAATCAACGTACCCTTAGACAATTGAATTTCACGCAAATTAGGGTAATTAAAAACATCGTCAAAATAATCTAGCTTTTTGACGTGATTTAAATGATGGGTAGAGGTTAAACCAATAATTTTCGGAATTTTATTTTTGTAGGTGTACGTCCGCCAATATTTTAAAATAAAAGCCAAGGCCAACGCAGATTTACTGGCCGCACCGGTAAAAATAAGGGTGTCGGCGTTTTTAAAATTTTCCGATCGCAATGTTTCAGCCAGCGCAAAAACGGTTTTTAAAATGGGCGATAAAAACAAATGAATTTCTGGAATTACAAATTCTTCGAAGGAATATACTGCGTTATCTGCGTTTTCGGGCTGGCCACCAAACACGTGTGATCGAGACGTCATTAACACCCGAGAAGCTTCAGATTCTGAAGCCGTTACCATCGATGTAAAATGCTCGCCCGCAAAGTATTCCTCCGGTTGGGCAAAAATATCAAACCCAGACAAGTTGGTTGATGCAGTTGAACTGCCTGAAAATAACGAATATTCATCGGCAATAACGCTGTAATCACTGCCAATAAAATATCGCGACATGGGAAACCAGCCATAAAAACCTTGGCCAACCGTAAATGCCCGATGATGGGAATCGATAATCTCTGCGTATCCCCAAACTTTTAATTCTTGATCTCGGGAAGATAAAACCGAAGATTTAGCAAGTGACGATTCTAAGCGTCGGAGATTATTACCAGAAAACGCAAAACGTTCGATCTTTGCTAAAAATTGCCCCTGACTCGAATAACGACGCGCAGCAATGTTTTCATTAAAAACACTGAGGTCTGTGGGTTTGTCCACATTTAATTTAAGAGCAATATTATGCATGAAAATAAGTGTAAGTTTTTCCCGCGATTTAGGGTTATCGATTCAGCATAATCGATCTAGCGTAACCAAGGTCTTTGATATACAGCGTACAAAATAACAAAAAGCGTGTGTGATCAACATAAATTCAATAGCGAATTTACAAAAATCTACTTTCTTTAAACCTATCTTCTTACCTGTGTAGAGCCGTTTCCAGCAATCCCAGCTTATATAAGAAGAGCCGCGGGATTATTTGTAAAACATCACCCAGTGGTAAAAAGAATTTCATTAAAACGAGCGTCGATAAATACGTATTGCCACAGCTTTAATCTTCTACAAAAAATCTTCTGCCATCTATTCTTTAAAACACGCTATCAGTGTTCACAAACTGCTTGGTTCACACTCTGCTTGGTTCACACTCTGCCTGGTTCACACTCTGCTTGGTTCACAACCCGCTTTCACGACTAATAATAGTCCCAACCTACGCGTACAACCGCAAATGGATATTGAAAAGCCGTCTCGACACGCGAGCGGTATAGGTAGTAAACCCTTTCTTCACAATCGGTGTCCTTAATTATATCTCTAGATTCAGATTCGGGAATCGGCTGTCGTTTAAACAAGTCTTCAAAAGTCTTCTAACTTGCCTATAAAGACAAGATTACGGCTGTTGAGTGTACAAACGTTTTACATACGAACCCAAATAACACTGAGAAGTCAGAGATATTTCATTTATCAAAGAAAATGAATATTGGGACAAATTTAGGACAAATGTTCGATAACGATACTGAATGAGCCTGTATTTGCTTAACAAATAAACAGACCCTATTACGATCTTAACTGACTTGTACGATCTTAACTGCCTTGCTTTATCGGTCGTTACATGACCAATTTTAGAATGAACAACACTGAGAAACTTTATGACTCTTGCTATCCGCTTATCATCCTTAGCGCAGCCGCGTAAGCTTACCAAGCTCGCCGCCGCCTGCTTAATCGCCACATTAGTTGGCTGCGAAAGTAATCACTCAACCGAAGTTTACCAACCGCAAGCATCCGGCATTACTCTCTCTGCGATGGATACCAGTGTTCGCCCCCAAGACGACTTCTTCCGCTTTGTGAACGGTCAGTGGCTGGATAACACAGAAATTCCTTCCGATCGCTCAAGTTATGGCACCTTCTCGGTTCTTCGAGACCAATCAGAGAAAGACGTAAAAGCCATTTTGGAAGATTTGGTTGCAAATGGCAGCACCGACTTGAACACAGAAGAGGGAAAAGTTCGAGCCTTGTATTCGAGCTTTTTGGATCTAGAAACCGTTAACGCCTTGGGCGCCGAACCCTATCTTAAAATTGCCAAAGATATTGATGCCATCAACTCCAAACAAGCGCTGTTAAACTATATCACTCAGCCTTGGATGATGGGCGAGATTTCACCCATTGGCATTTACGTTGATTCCGACAAGAGCGATCCAACCCGCTATGCGCCTTATTTGTATCAGTCAGGTTTATCGCTGCCAGATCGTGACTACTACTTTGACGAGTCTGAAAAAGGCCAAGGTATTCTTGAAGCCTATCAAGCTCACGTTAGCAAAATGCTGGAACTTGCCGGTTTCACAGCGCCGCAAGCCAGCGCCGAGCGTGTAATTGCCTTTGAAAGTAAATTGGCAGAAGGTCACTGGACCAAAGTAGAAAGCCGCGATGCCGTTAAAACCTACAACCCTACCGCTCTAACCGCTTTAAGCAGCGAGTACAAAGGCTTTGACTGGCCCAAGTTATTAGCCAATACCGGCATCAAAAACACCGACAACCTAGTGGTTATTCAGCCGTCGTATCTCTCGCATTTTATCGATACCTTTGAGACCGCATCGCTTGAAGAGTGGAAGCTCTATCTAAAATGGCGCACACTCACTCACATTTCGAGTTATTTGAGCGAACCCTTTGCCGATGAAAACTTTAACTTCTTTGGCAAAACTCTATACGGCACAGAAGAACAACGCCCACGCTGGAAACGCGCGGTCGCATTCACCGGCCAAACTCTCGGTGAGGCCATCGGTAAAATTTACGTGAAAGAACACTTCCCGCCGGAAGCCAAAACTCGCATGATTACGTTGGTAGAGAACCTACGTGAAGCCTATCGAGAAAGTATTTTACAGCTCGATTGGATGACCGACGAAACCAAAGAACAAGCCATTAAAAAACTGAATAAATTCAGACCTAAAATTGGTTATCCAGACGAGTGGAAAGATTATTCGTCATTGAAAGTTAGCAACAATTTGGTGGAAAACTACATTTCTGCCAACAATTTCGATTTTATGGATGGCATCAGCAAACTGGGCGGCCCAATTAACCCCAACGAATGGTTTATTTCACCACAAACCGTCAACGCCTATTACCACCCCATCAAAAACGAAATCGTTTTCCCTGCAGCAATTTTACAGCCGCCGTTTTTTGATCTAGAAGCCGACGACGCCATTAACTACGGCGCCATTGGTGGTGTTATTGGCCACGAAATGGGCCACGGCTTTGATGATCAGGGTTCACGTTACAACGGTGACGGCGCTTTAGAAAACTGGTGGTCAGAAACCGACGCCGAAGCCTTTAAAGAGCGCACCGCGTTACTGGTCAGCCAATACAATGCCTACGAGCCATTAGAAGGATTACACGTTAATGGCGAATTAACCTTAGGGGAAAACATTGGCGATTTAGGCGGCTTAACCATAGCGCATAAAGCTTATGAGTTATCGCTTAATGGTAAAACACCGCCAGAAATTGACGGCTTTACCGGCGAGCAGCGCTTTTTTATTGGTTGGGCTCAGGCTTTCCGTGGTAAATACACAGATCAAAGCCTAACGGTTCTGGTTAAAACCAATCCGCACAGCCCTTATCAATATCGCGTTAATGGTGTGGTTAAAAACATGCCTGAGTTTGACGAAGCCTTTGGTGTAGAAAAAGACGATGGCCTATTTTTACCGAAAGAAGAACAGGTAAAAATTTGGTAATCAACACGAATTACTCTTGATAAAGCTATTAAAGCCACCTTATATAAGGTGGCTTTTTTGTCTGGAATTATTCTCTTCTCTTCTCTTCTCTTCTCTTCTCTTCTCTTCTCTTCTCTTCTCTTCTCTTCTCTTCTCTTCTCTTCTCATCACATTATCATTCCGATATTAGAAAATTCCTTTTAAAAATAGTCATAAATAGGAATACTAATTTTGAACAGCCTTTTAATAGCCGTAATTAACCACCTCGTATTCACGTACTTTTGCGCAACAATCTCACTGCAATAATTATCTGAAAAAATCTTATCGCTCACGAGAGCCTAGGATTCACTCCTCCGTAATTTAACCGGAGGCTTGTGCACACAAACGTATCACTCCCAACATCAATTAGATTAATTGCGCATTATCGAACTTTCTAAATAGCCCAGAGAAGCCGACGGCATACACACGCATTATTTGCTTATATAAAAATTAATTATGGATATTTTGAAGAGTTGCTTACTCTCATTTTAGCTGGCGCTAAAATTAAGCTGCAACAAAACAAATAAAACTCTTTAAAAAATAAAATAACACCATTATTTTCACAAAATTTTCACAAACCAGATAATGTTAAAACATAAATTTACACACAATACTTATTAGAAATTAATCATAAAACAACAGCGACATCACAACCCGAACCAATCATTGCTTATACTAATCGTTCATCATTGCATACAAGCTACGAATTATAATTCCAAAAACTTACAACATAAAAATAGACCACAGCAAGCAAAATTAATCTAAAAAAATTCAGCAGAAATAAATATTTAATACACAAACTTTTGAAAAATACAACAGTCTCTGTTAAGACGATTTAACACTTCAAATTAACTGATTTTATCAAATCTTTTATATCAGCCATTTTTTTGACTAAAACTGAAAAATAAAGCTCAAACATTCAGCAATTCCAATAAAAACGCTAATTAAATATTTACTTAATCAAGCTATTTTTTCTCGAAAATTCTACCGTGACTTTCCTCTATTAATTCTTGTGATAGCATTCTTTTCACTCAATAGAAATTATTGGGCGTTCAATAAAATTGAAAACTCACTTCTATGCGAAAGACATAAAATAAAGGAATTAAAAATAAATAATACAAGGATTGTCTTGAATTTATTTACCAAATCACTCAGCAAAAAATTTTTATTTTTTTGTCACCTAATGGATAGATAAAAGGATCTACACAAATGGCTACAGATAAAAATCAAGAGACAGAAGCAACAACCGAAACTTCTCGTCGCGACTTTTTAAAGCTAGGCGCAACTTCAGGTGCAGCAATTGCCGCAGGAGCGGCTCTTGGTGCTAACACCGCAAAAGCCGATGATTTCAATCCATTCCAGTTTGAACAATCCAGCCCTTTGGGCAATCGAGCTCTTCGTGCTGCCGAAATTAAAATCCGCGCAGCAAACCAACAGTTTGCCGAAACACTGCGTTTGCCAACTCAGTTCGATAATAACGATGAACGTCGTTACGCCGACGAAAACTACTACGCAAACTATTCAAAATGCTTGCCTTGTAATACGTTTGGTGAAGTAGATCCAATTTCTTACCGCCAATTGCAACGGGCCATGCGTACCGGCGCAGAAGCCGATTTCCAAGCAATTGTTCTTGATTCTTCATCTGATCGCGGTCTAGTTTCTCCGCAAGCAGCGTTTAAATACGAACTCTCCGGTCTTGATAACCACGCAACTCGCATCAATGCGTCGCACACTTTTCGTAGCCCAGATATCGCCGGTGAAATGGCTGAAGTCTACTGGCAAGCAGTTACTCGTGATGTGCCTTTCATCGACTATGATACCGACGAACTTACCAACGCCGCTGTTGCCGACTTAAATAGCTTCACAGTAACACCAGGCTCGTTTAATAACGGCGCGACAACTACCGCTAACCTTTTCCGTGGAGAAACCGCAGGCGACTTGGTTGGCCCTTATGTTTCTCAGTTACTGTTAAAAGACTTCAGTTACGGATCGGTCGATGTCGTGCAGCGTTACCAAAAAGGCGTTGAAGGCGTTAACTTTATGGTTGACGAAGCCAACTGGTTAAACGTACAAAAAGGTGCAACACCGAACGAGACACTAGAGTTCGATCCTATCAAACGCTACATCTACAACGCCCGCTCCATGGCTGAATACGTGCACCGCGACCTTACCTTCTCAGCCTACATACAAGCTGCCTTGGTAATGATGTCTTACGGCCCAGACGCGATTGAACAAAACTTCCCATACTTGTCGGGCGGTAATCAAGAAGCCTTCGCAACCTTCGGTGCACCTTATATTCTCGACCTAGTAGCTCGTGCGGGTAACCTAGCCTTAACCGGCGCATGGTTCCATAAATGGCGTGTAAACCGCTTCCTACGCCCTGAAGCTTACGCAGGTCGCGTTAACTTTATGATGAAAGGCCAGCGTACTTACGAATTGCACACGGACATTTTAGAATCTGATGTAGTCTCTCGCTTGATGAGCGCCAACGGTACCGCATTGTGTCCACAAGCCTTTACCGAAGGTTCTCCAACCCACCCATCGTTCCCAGCCGGTCACGCCTGTTACTCCGGCGCCTGTGCCACTGTGTTAAAAGCGTTGTTTAATGAAAGCTTCGTAATTCCAAACCCAGTACAGGCGAACAATACCGGAGAGAGTTTGCTAGCCTACACCGGCAGTGACAACCTAACTTTAGGCGGCGAAATCAATAAGCTCGCTAACAACATCGCTCTTGGTCGTGATGGCGCAGGTGTTCACTACCGTCAAGACGGTGTACAAGGTTTATTGGTTGGCGAGCAACAAGCCATTACCCTGCTGAGAGACTCTTCGGTATTAGTTAACGAAGACCAATTCGGCGGCTTTACACTAACCAAGTTCGACGGCACTCGAATCCTGATTCAAAACGGACAAGTTATTGCTCTTTAATGTAAAATTATCGAGTAAAGGAAACTCTGATTAAACTAGAGTTTCTAGCGACACAAGGATGTGTCGCCAATTTCAAGAACGGTAAGTGATTGAAATTGTGAAGAAATTGGAAATCGCATTTTCAATTTCTGTCCTCTGGTTAAATCATGGATGAGTTAATCAGAGGCTCCTAAATAAATCTTGAGTTTTTACAGTGAAATTGGCCTAACTCAACAAGCCAATTAAAGGTCGAAAAACAAGAGCCACAAAAAAAGCCAGATCAATGATCTGGCTTTTTTATAAGTCGCAAAAAATTAAAACGGCACAACAATAAATAAAACATCCTCGCGATCGGGCCAATTAGTGCAATTATGCGATCCATGCACCTCTACCGATTTATTTTGCGAGGCCGCAGCCAAAACAGCTGCATAAAATGCCTTACCGCTCTCAGTTGTAAGATCAATTGCCCATTCTTGTAAATCTTGAGCGCAACTAGGCGCTTCATTGTGAGTCTCGGTTTTTATAAAAACACGATCACCAACATGGGGTTGAATTGTAAGAATCTTTGCTAAACCCGAATAACCCGCCGATGCATTTACAGACACAAAGCAAGCTAAACATGCAATAGCAATGTTTCTAAAAATCTTCATAATGCTTCTCTATAAATAATTCACGAACTAAAAAAAGCTTTCTTGAATCGCAAGAAAATCCACTTCACAGGTGTCATTGGATGAGAACGCTCTGACTTTTCTGCCAGCGATATAAGCAGAAAAGGCAATGGATACAAACTGATCCAACGCCTCTGGCGAATGTAAACTGTGCGTGATATTAGCAACGCCGTTACAATCAGGCACATTTTGATAGGTAGCAGAATCCGAAAAATAAAGGCGGGTAACTTTGCTGTTAGCGTAATCGTACACCTTGATTCCCTCTAGAGTACCAAAGGCAATATTTTCAGCAAAAGCTGACCAAGACAGCACAGAAGTCAAACCTAACGCCAATCCTAAAAATAATTTCTTCATAAAAATCCCAATAAACCTGAATATTATTTAACCCGAACAATCGAATACCGGATTGAATTTTGGCGGTTTTAATAGAGAATTAATATCGCAAGAAATTATTAAAAATAGAGAACTAAAGTATTAATTTAGAAAACGTAGAAAATTTCTATATACAAGAGTGATTAGAGATTACTCTCGCAATCGATAATACATTCTGTCCTGTCACCTAAGATATAAAGCACACTGAAAGTATCGAAGTAATCATACAACCGCTCCACACCTTCCCAAGACAGTTCTTCGTAATTATTTAAACCCTGAAAAGTATAGGTGACAGCAATAAGTCCATATTCGCTGGTTAATTCCACCAACTCATCAGATTTCGTTAAATAATCGGCATACCCAAGCTCACCATCGTAACCGTCCTTTTGGGGATCAAATAAAACTTTAAGACAACCACAATTTTTGCAAAGCAAACTTACAGGCGGGAGATCAAAAAAGGTTTCTTTTTTGAAAATAAAGCCAGATTTCTCTTTGAATCGATACCCAAAAACTTTAAAAAAGTACCGGTACACTTGCACATTACAGACTTATGAAAATATTCTTTACCATCAAATTCAGGGTCAGAAGGAGTCACGTCACAGGTATGAAATTTTCTAAACAGCGCGGAATACTTTTTTTAATTTATTCAATACATCCATCGAATTACCTACCCTGCTCGAAAACGCTAGATTTAAATCCGTCAAATGACTATTTCTCTGAGATATAAATTAATCCGCAAACAGTAGTAATAACACCGATAGAGTCACTACGGAACCCAGCGTTGAAAATAATACGCTGCGCGATACGAGTGCTGCGTCGCGCCGGTAAAATTCGGCGAGCATGTAGGGGCCTGTTCCTGTGGGAAGTGCGCTCAGTAACACGGCAGATTTTGCCCAGAGATTTGGCAGTTTAAAAATGTGATAGGCAAGCACCCAGGCAATCATGGGGTGAATAATGAGTTTTATAAAAACAATTGAAGCTGTGCCGGATACAGCTTTGGGTTGTTTGTGGGCGAGAAAAAGTCCTAAAGAAACAAGAGCACAAGGTGTTGTAGCGCTGCCTAATAAGGTTAGAAATTGCAGTACCGAAGGCGCAACGCCAACTTGGGTGGTATTCCAAAAAATGCCCAGAAATGGGCTCACCACCAGTGGATTTTTAATCAACGCTAGGGCTACTTTTTTTACGGCTAAAATAAAAGACGCTTCGTTTTGGATGGCAATTTCAATGCAAACAACCGCCACCGAAAATAACACGCACACCACAAGCAGCGTTGAGATTAATGCGGGCTGTAAACCTTCTTCACCAAAGACTAATAAACACAGTGGAATACCCACATAACCGAAATTTGCGTAAGCAGCGCTTAAGCCATCGATACTGGCGTCGGCGGTTGCGACCTTACAGAACTTTCGATACACAAGCGTTGCCGCAAACACCAGCATCATGGGAATGGTGATCACCAAAATAAATTCCGGCTGCCATAGATCTGCGTAGTTGGCGCTTGCCGTGGCTTTAAATAACAGCGCCGGTAAACACAACCACACCACAAAACGATTTAGCTCGGATGCGGAATTTTCACCCAGAAAATTAAGCTTACGAAACAAAAAGCCGATGAAGATCAACGCAAAGATCGGCAAAAGTGTATTAACAACCGCAGACATAACATCACCCATTCAGAATCTATCTAGAGTAAAGCTGAGCGATACTTGCGTCTAATGCAATTTATAGGATTTGGTGGTGATTGAAACACAACACCAATAAGAGCTGAGAAAACCCTAATACTTTAGGAACCTCTGATTAACTCATCCTTGATTTAATCAGAGGACAGAAATTGAAAATGTGATTTCCAATTTCTTCACAATTTCAATCACTTACAGTTCTTGAAATTGACGACACATCCTTGTGTCGCGAGAAACTCTAGGTTAATCAGAATTTCCTTTATATAAAAGAAATATAAATTAGCCAAATACAAGTCTTGTTATCCCTGAACCTTCAGAAATACAAGGAGTGGCCACTAATTTGAAATAAGGTAAGTCATTGAAATCATTAAAAATCAAAAATCATATATTCAATTTTTTCATTTTGATCAAATCATTAATGAGTTAATCAGTGGTTCTTAAAGTTTGTTCTTACAAGCAGTAACACAACGGCACTGCCCAAGTTTTGTAAATTAGAAATCAGCAACCTAAATTTCAATCTTAAAGAACCTGCACTTAATCCAGAGTTTTCTATACTGAAGAATCCGTAGATGACAAATTGCATTACGCCCTATGTATTCACACTTTCACTTTAAACAAAGCACTCATGTATTGATCCAGTGTTTAACGGAGATATAAATGCAGCTCAATCTCGACTTATTGTGGATCTTAACCGCTGCAATACTGGTCATGTTTATGCAAGCCGGGTTCACCATGCTGGAGTCGGGCTTGGTGCGCGCCAAAAACAGTTACAACGTTGCCATTAAAAATGTCACCGACTTCCTTATTTCCGTTATGGGTTTTTGGTTTATTGGCTTCGGTTTAATGTTTGGTCATAGCAGCAACGGCTGGTTTGCGTTTAGTGGCTTTGCCGGTGCTGAAACCAGCACACCTCGGCAAATTGCCTTGTTCGTCTTCCAAGCAACCTTTGTCGGCACAGCTGCCACCATTGTTGCCGGAGCTATAGCCGAGCGCGCCCGATTTAACGCCTATATTATTGGCTCTTTATTAGTAAGTTGTTTTATCTACCCAATCTCTGGTCACTGGGCCTGGGGCAGCGCGTTTGGTTCAGAAACACAAGGCTGGTTAGAAGCAAAAGGCTTTGTCGATTTCGCCGGTTCCTCTGTGGTTCACAGTGTCGGTGGTTGGATCGCACTAGCAGCTGCAATAGTGCTGGGGCCAAGAATCGGTCGCTACGATGAAGATGGCAAACCACAGCCGATTCCCGGTCACAATCTGGTACTGGCAACCCTCGGTGTATTCATTTTGTTTTTAGGATGGTTTGGATTCAACGGCGGCAGCGCTTTAACAGCCGACGCATCCATTCCTCACCTGGTGCTTAACACCATACTCGCCGGTTCCACCGGTGGACTGGTCGCTATTGTCATTTCTATGATCGCTAACAAGCGCAAAGTCAGTGTTGAAGACACTCTGTTTGGAGTACTCGCTGGCTTGGTCAGTATTACCGCAGGCTGTGCGGTGCTGTCACCGAATATGGCTATTGTCGCGGCGGCAATTGGCGCTGTAGTTGTTTACGCCTTTGATCGATTCTTAACCTACGTTGTGAAAATCGATGATCCGGTCAACGCAATTTCGGTACACGCCGGTGCTGGCGCTTGGGGCACCATTGCTGTTGCTCTAGCGTCACCGGATGTACTGCCAACGGGCAGCCAATTTGCTCAGCTGTTGGTGCAATTGCAAGGTGTTGGTGTTTATTTTCTCTGGGCGTTCGGTACCGGATTAGTCATGTATGGCGCACTGCATTTTTTCCGTGATTTACGAGTCACGCCAGATGAAGAGCAGCTTGGTTTAAATGTTAGCGAACACGGCGCAAAAACCGTGTGGCTCGACACAATGCGTACCATGAAGGACATTATCGAAAAAAAAAACCTGAGCCTTAGAGCCCCCGTCGAAAACGGCACTGAGGCCGGTGAAACTGCCATTGCTTTTAATATTTTATTGGACGAGTTCGAAAGCAGTATCGAACGAATGCATCATGTTGGTCAGGTTGCTCAAGACACCGTCTCGAATATATCGGACCAATCTTTTGATGCCGAACAATCCAGCCTGTTACAACGCGACAGCTCAGAACGCATATTGCAACTTATGAAAGGGCTGTTAGAACAGTCTCAAGACATGCAAAACCAAGCTAACAAAGGTATGGTAGAAGCGTTAGAGGCGAAAGGATTTATTGAGACCAACGTTAATAAAATCCAAGAATTAACCGAAGATGTCACCAACCTTAACGAAAAACTCAATCACGCCAGCGAACAAGCAACCACTCTATCAAGCAAGGTAGAATCTATTACCGATGTGGTCGATTTAATTCAATCCATTGCCGATCAGACCAATTTATTAGCCCTTAACGCCGCCATTGAAGCTGCACGTGCCGGTGAACACGGTAGAGGTTTTGCGGTGGTCTCCGATGAAGTTCGACAGCTGGCACAGAAAACCCGAGGCGCTACCGAAAGAATTCTTACACAAATTTTGGAGCTGCAAGATGAAAGCAGTAAAACGGCGACGGCGTTAAGAAATTACGCCGGTGACGCCAGTGAATCCGCAGAAGAAGCCCAACACGCCCGCGAATCTCTGAACAAAATTATTGATAGTGTTAATGCTTTAGAAACGCTCAGCCAAACCGTTGCGGATTCCTGCCAAAACCAATATACGCAGGTTAGCTTCATGCAAGACCAAATCGCCAGTGTTTCTAAAATCAGCGAAAACAATTACGACATTAGCCAAAACATTAAAAAGAGCAGTGAATTATTAAAGAACGAAATGTTTCAATTTAAAAAAGAAATTTCATCCTTTACCAAAACAGAATTCAGCTCAGATGAAACTAGACGCTATCAAAGTCGTGACAAGCCTGTAGAAGTTGAACAGAAATTTGGTGATATTGAATTATTCTAAAAGAACGTCTGAATAAATCATAAAAGTGTTAATCAGACATTCTTATAATTCGCGGTTTCAGATAATAAGTGCAATTGGTAGTTGAGAGGCCAGCTGGTAGAGTCAGCACCTCTCCCGACCAA
>NZ_BAAGIC010000014.1:0-136200 GCF_054658315.1 Sessilibacter sp. MAH1 | reverse complement strand
TTCTCTTGGTCGGGAGAGGTGCTGACTCTACCAGCTGGCCTCTCAACTACCAATTGCACTTATTATCTGAAACCGCGTAAGATTTTCTACTTCTATAGTAATCGAGACTGATTAAATTTTACTGATTTTCTTAAATGGTAATGAGTTAGTTGTTTGTCTTCATTTTTTAGTTGTCTTATATAATTTTTCTTTTGTTGCTAATTTGTAACCTCATTATTTCGATGTTAAACGAGGTGTTATTATGAAGTCAGTATTCAAAAATTTATTTTTCTTAGCTTTTTTAGGTTCAATGTTCGCAGTAAGTGCAAATTCTTATTCTGTAACCTGTCAGGACTATGCTGGCAGTGGTCATGATGATATTTGTTTTCAGCCACAGTAATAAATTAAATAGCTCTGGGATTGCTCAGAGCTATTTTCATAGAATTTTAAATATTAATTAAATTATTAATATTACGATCAACTATTTTAGATAGACTTTTTGTAATCTTCTCTGCACTCCAATCCCACCAAGCAATTTCCAAGAGTTTCTCGATAGTATTCTCGTCAAATCGATATTTAATAATTTGCGCTGGGTTGCCGCCTACTACGGCGTAATCGGGTACGTCTTTGGTGACCACCGATTTCGACGCAATAATGGCCCCATGGCCAATTTTAACGCCGGGCATTATGGTTGCGTCGTAACCTATCCAAACATCGTTGCCGACACAGGTATCACCTTTGTAAGGTAGGTCGCCTGCTTGCGGCATTACCTTCTCCCAGCCGTTTGCGAAGATAAAAAACGGATAGGTCGAAAACCCTGATGTTTGATGGTTGGCGCCATTCATAATGAATTTTACGTCTTTGGCAATTGCGCAGAATTTACCAATAATCAGTGTGTCGCCAATAAATGGAAAATGATAAAGAACGTTTTTTTCGAAGTTTTCAACACCATCTGGGTCGTCGTAATAGGTGTAATCACCAACTACTATATTGTCGCGAGTGATGTGATTTTTTAAAAAACCCACTTGCGGAAATCCTTTCATGGGTTCTTTATCGTTCGGATTAGGTCCGTGCATATCAGTTGTCGTCGAAGGTAGGAATACGTTTGTTTTTTCCGCTTAAACGAGCAGCAAGTGGCTCACGGTATTGATCAAATAATACGGCGGCGATAATGACTAAGCCGGTAATAATCCGTTTAGACGATTCAGAAACACCCAGCTGCGCAAGGCCGGTTTGCATTACGGCGATGATTAAAACACCAAAAAAGGAGTTCACTACAGAGCCGCGCCCCCCCGATAAACTGGTGCCGCCAATAACAACCGCAGCGATGGCCGATAACTCTAAACCAATGCCCGCGTTTGGATCTGCGGATTGTAAGTAGCCTAACTGGAACACGCCGCCCAAGCCTGCCAATAAACCCGCGATGGCAAATACCACGATTTTCCAGCTCACCGGATTAATACCTGCCAGGCGAACGGCTTCTTCGTTGGTACCAATAGCAATCATGTAACGGCCAAATATGGTTTTGCTCAACAACCATTGCGCAACAATCACTACCGATACCGCTGCAATTAAGGCCGCGGAAATTCCCACAACGGGTACAGGATCACCAATAAACGCTACCGGATCGCCGATGTATTTGGTTTCCGATTGTGTTACCAGATAAGAACCGCCGCGAGCGATTTCGAGCATACCCAAGGTGACCACAAAGGAAGGTATTTTCCAGTGTGAACTTACAAAACCGCTGGTAACACCAAAAATAAAACCTACTGCCAAACCACAGAAAATGGCTATAAGTACCGGCAGATGAAAATCGGCAATTGCAACGCCAACCACCGCCGCAGACAGCGCCATTACCGAGCCCACCGATAGGTCGATACCACCGATTAATAACACGTAGGTCATACCAACGGAAATAACGGTAAGAGCAGGAATTTGGTTAACAAGGGTTCGAAAGGTAACGGTGGAGAAAAAGTAGTCGCTCATAAAGCTGAAAAATAAAATCAGCGCAATGAGTACGCCGATTAATCCGAGCGAATTCCATGGTAGATGTAGTTTTTTTAAGCCTGGCATTGTGTGTACCGCAATTTATTGTATTGGTGTTTATAGTATTGGTGTGCTTAAGGTTTTAGTAACAGATTTATTGTTGAGCTTCCCTAAGCAATAAACCTGTTTGGCTAGGTATTTTCACGATTAATGAGTTGGGGAAACGTCTTGTTGTTCTTCGTCATTGGTTTTGTGTTGAGGACTGGATTTGTTATAAAACCTAAAACTTGCCTCTAATAATTTCTCTTCAGAGAAGCTAGCACGGTCAAATTCTCCGGCCATTCTCCCGTTTGAGAGAACAATAATTCGATCAGAAACCGTCATCAGTTCTTGGGTTTCGCTAGAGACCACAATCACCGCTTTGCCTTTTAGAGCCTGCTCGCGAATTAATTCGTGAATACGAGTTTTGGCTCTTGCATCTACTCCGCGGCTTGGCTCATCGAATAATAGAATCGGTAGATCGCGCAGCAACCAGCGAGCGATTAACGCTTTTTGTTGGTTGCCACCGCTTAAGCTCGCAATTGGGGCGCGAATATTATCGAACTTGATGGCTAAGCGCTGTGCAATTTCTACGGCAATATCGTGTTCACGCTGTTTATCAACCACCGCAAATTTGTTGGTCAGCTGCGGTAAGATCGACAGCGAAATGTTTCTGAGTAACGATTTTTGCAGCAATAAACCCTGGGACTTACGATCTTCCACCACAAGACCAATGCCGTTGGCGACACCTTCTTCCGGTGAGCGCATTAGGCGTGGAAATAGAAAATCGTCGGAGGCAAAACGTAATGAGCCTGCATCGGCGACATCGGCACCAAACAGTGTTCGTAATAATTCGGTACGGCCTGAACCAATTAAACCGCCAATGCCTAACACTTCGCCGGAATAAATATCCAAATTAATGTCTTCGAAGGCACCAACCTTAGATAAGGTGCGCACCCGCAAAACACACGATTTAGGCGGACGAATTCCCGGTTTAATAGAAATGGAGTGAGAATCTAGATCGCCCGACATTAGGTTGACGATGGTTTCTACATCGATGTCTTTAATGTCTTCAGTCGCAACCAGCTGGCCATCGCGCAGCACCGAAACGCGATCGGCAATGCGCTGAATTTCATCCATACGGTGGGAGATATAAATAATACCCACACCTTGATCGCGCAATTTACGCAATTGCTCGAAGAGCAAATCGATTTGCGGATCGGTCAGTGCCGCGGTGGGTTCGTCCACAATCAATAATTTAATGGGCTCAGAAATCACCGACGCGATTTCGATTAATTGCTGCTTGCCAACACCCAAGTCTTCCATGGGTGTTTCTGGAGTCACATCATCGAGGCCGACTAAATCCAACAATTTAGTAGCGCGTTCACGCAGGCGCTTACTGTCGATGATGCCAAATTTATTACCCAGGTTTTTAAAGCAAAGATTTTCGGCAATGCTTAAGGTTGGGAATAAATTCAGCTCTTGCATAACCATGCGAATACCAGCTTCTTCTGCTGCTTTCACATCGTTTGGTGTGTATTTTTCACCAAGAAAATACATTTCGCCGGCGGTGGGTTGATGAATACCCGCAATGATATTACACAGGGTACTTTTGCCCGCGCCGTTACTGCCCATTAGGGCGTGGATTTCGCCTTTGCGCAGTTGAAAACTGAGGTTTTTTAATACTGGTACCGCAAAGGTTTTATCCAGTGCTTTAACGTCCAGTAACACAGGCAAATCGCCGGAATTTACCGGCGTGCTTAGGGATTCGGTCATGGGATTAACTATTGGTTAAGAGACTCTGCGGTGATCAACTCGATGGGGGTCTTCTTATCGGCTTCTGCTTGGCCGGTTTTAAGAATTTGAAGAGCGTACTCAATACCAAACACCGCAAGCTTGTCACCAAATTGATCGGCCGTAGCAAGCATAGCGCCTTTTTTCACCATATCTTGCGCAGCAGAAATATTATCAAAGCCAACCACAAGCACATCGCTCTCACGACCGGCCTGACGAATTGCCGCAACCGCACCTAAAGCCATGCTGTCGTTTGCTGCTAAAATGGCTTTTAAGTCTGGATTTTCAGACAAGATCGCAGCGGCAATGGTGGCAGCCTTGGCTTGTTCCCAATCCGCAGACTGAACCGTAACAATCTCTATGCCCGCGGCATTCATAGCTTCTTCAAAGCCTTTTTGGCGTTGCTGGGCGTTAAACGCACCCGGAATACCACCAATAATGGCAACCTTATCGCCAGCGGTTAATTCTTGCGCTAGGCGTTCGCCGACTAAACGAGCGCCTTCTAGATTATCTGGGCCAACAAACGGAATGGCCACGTTCATTTTTTCCAGAAGTTCTACGTCGAACTTGTTATCAATGTTGATAACCACAATACCTTGCTCGGCGGCGCGTTTGGCAACAGGCAATATGCTTTTGGAGTCGGCAGGTGCGATAACCAAAACATCCACTTGAGTTGCCATCATTTGCTCAATTAACGAAACCTGTTGAGCAAGGTCACTTTCATTACGAATACCGTTAACGATCAAGGTATATTCGTCGGCGTGCTCTTCTTGGTGGCGCTCGGCACCCTTGGCCATATTAATAAAGAATTCGTTAGCCAAAGACTTCATGACTAGCGCAACACGTACAGGTTTGTCTTCTTTAGCAGAATCGTTTGCCGATGTTTCGGAGGTATTTTTTGAGTCGCAACCAGCGATGATAAGACTCAGTAGCAGTAGGAATCCGAACCGTAAAAAATGCATTTTGAAGGGCATAGGGAATACTCTTTCTTTTGTTGTTGTTTTGATTGTAGAAGCTTGTTTTTCATCACAACGCGTTCAAGTCGGAGGCGTTCTGATGTTGCCGTTTGTCTTGATTCTAGGGCTCATATTCATTGAGCAGAAAACTCTGGGACTTTGGGCAGGAGTCTAACACGGAGCGACTCCATTATTTTTGCGCCAATTTTAATCTTTGCTCAACTTTTACGACTCACCAGAAAATCTTCCACCGTTTCGCGATCAGGAATCGACGCAATAGCCCCTTCTTTCGTTACCGATAGCGCCGCTGCCGCGCAGGCAAGTGGAACAGCGCGATCAAAATCCCAATCGATCGCCAATTGCGACGCCAAATAACCGTTGAAGGTATCACCGGCGGCGGTGGTATCTAGGGCTTTAACGGGGTAAGAGGTATATTGCTTAACCTGATTTTTATCCACCAATAAGGCTCCGGCCTCTCCCAGCGTTACCAATACTTGCGCCACTCCTTTGTCTAACAAAGATTTGGCCGCGAGAGTGATCTCTTCCAAAGACTCAACCGGCAGTCCTGTTAAGGAATTCAGTTCACTTTCGTTGGGGGTGATTAGGCTTAAATAAGGAAAGATGTTGGCGGGCAGTTCTCTGGCTGGTGCGGGATTTAGTATCACTGGCTTATTACATGATTTAGCCAGTTGGGCCGCGTATACCACTGTCTCAATGGGTGTTTCTAGTTGCAGTAGTAGTGCCGCGCTGTCTTTGATAATTTCGGTGTGGGTGGTTACTAACTCTGTGGATAAGTGATCGTTCGCTCCAGGTGTTAAACCAATGCAGTTTTCGGCATTATCATCAATAAAAATACACGCCGTACCCGTGGTATCTGCAACTTGCGAAACTCTCTCGGTATTTAGACCTAAACCTTGCAGTTGTTCGAGCACTTCTTGGCCGGTGTTATCGTTGCCAATACAACTTATAAAGTAAGTACTTGCACCTGACTTTAAGCAGGCAATGGCTTGATTTGCACCTTTACCCCCAAGATTGGTTTTAAGTCGGCCTGAGCCTACGGTTTCACCGGGTTTGGGTAAATGGGGGAGGTATAAGCAAATGTCCCAGTTGGTACTGCCAATAACGACGACTTTGGCTGATGTTGTAGTCTGGGATGAGATTGGGTCTGATGTGGTCATGGCCGATACTGATTCTTGCTGAGCAAAATCCGGATAATTTATGGGCTATTGATAAAGCCCGCGACTTTAGACTGATTTGTCTAACTAGACAAGATTTGAAGCTACTGGGATTCACTTCTGAAGACGAAAAACCCCCAGTGATGCTCATAGAACAACAAGATTAGGTCACATCGACAATGTTTAAAGGATTATTAAAAACGGAGGATTGGCTGAGAGCGCTTATTAAGCTGCCAGCGCCTTGGCGGTTACAGGGTTACCAAGACGCTGAAATTACAAGGGGTTAGTTCGTTGATTGTGACGGCGGAAAAATCTGGTTAATTCGCTTATTGATAACATACTGAAGATAGATGTTAACGCCAAAAAAAGTAATCACCGGATCAATAGTAAAATCGTTGGCGCCTTCCTCGTCGGCGAACTCTAATAAACGCGCTCGAATTGTAAACAGCAGTATCATGTGCAACACAAAATTCGCTATCGTTAGCACTAGGTTGGTTTTTTCAACGGCTTCAGAGTGAAAACCCATCATGCTCGCAATTGGCAGCACAATTAAAAGAATATAAGTAACAACGTAGCCCGAAATTACCGACGGATTAATTTGTTTGGGATGAATGCTGTTAATAAGGTTTGCTCGGCTGTACATCCAATACATGACATAAATGCCAAGCGTGATGAGGTTAAATCCGAAAATATACCAAGCTGAAATGTATTTAAATTCGGCAAACTTGCTCTTTCTGCTCGATGTATTGCGAAGTTCTGATTGAGGTGTATTGTAAAAACCGTTCATTATTTATCCTAACAGACCACTCATTACCTATCGTTAAGCGGGAGGAATGGTACCCGCTAGATGTTTCCCCACTGTTTGTAATAATGCTTACACAGCAGATATTCCTGCGCGCAAGAACGGCTCGCTAACTTCAGTAACCATAAGTCTTTGAAATTAAGAAGAGGCTTGAAATTGCGCTTTCCATTTCTGTTCTCCGACCGAACGCACAAGCGTTCATTGGATGCTTGTACAGTTTATCTCGATTTTTTTGAATAAGCGCGTTCAAAATCCACAGTTTTTGAGGCGATATCGTTTACCGGTAACTTTTCGGCTTGGTATCGCTCGGGCGTGACTATAGGAACCTCTGATTAATTCATCCATGATTTAATCGTAGGATGAAATTTGATCATGCGATTTTCAATTTTTTCAAAATCTCAATCACTTGCAGCTCTTGCAGTTGATGACACATCTTTTTATCGCTAGAAACTCGTGGTTAATCAGAGTTTTTTATACGTTTTAATTGCTCAAAATTACCCAAATGATGAAAAGACAAAGGCGATAATTGCTGAGCTTAGACATTTGATTGAACTATAACAGAGAGAGAAACCGCCTTAGACCATCAGTTGTATTTAAGAGATTCATTTAACCTTGGAAATGTGTACCTTTGTTTGGTTGGTAAAAATCGTTAGGTTTGGTTAGTAAAAATCGTTAGGTTTGGATAGTAAGAATAGTTCGGTTTGATTGGTAAAAATCGCTCGGTTTGGTTAGTAAAGGTCGCACGGTTTTGGTGTAGAATTGCCCACTTTTTACAACGACCAAACGATCATGACCGTAGACGTAATTCTAATACTGGTAGTTTTAGGGACCTTTGTAGGTTTTGTTGCTGGCTTGCTGGGTGTAGGTGGCGGTGGCATTTTGGTACCAACATTAAGCAGTTTATTTTTTTATCTCGATTTCCCGGCTGAAAAAATTGTTCATCTCTCACTGGGCACATCCATGGCGGCGATCGTAGTCACTTCAATTTCCAGTATGCGTGCTCATCAAGCCAGAGGCGCCGTTGACTGGCCAACGGTACGTTACATGGCCATCGGCGTATTATTTGGAACCTTTGCGGCAACCTTTTTAGTGGCCGCCTTAAAATCGATTTATTTAGCAGGATTTTTTGCCGCCTTTATGACTTTTGTATCTTTTCAGATGTGGCGACCGTTAAAACTGAGCGGTAGCAAAGCTTCTTCTCATTCCGAGTTAGTCGGCGCGGGCGCGGGCATCGGCGGAATATCGGCATTGGTTTCTATTGGCGGTGGATCGTTAACTGTGCCGTATTTATCGTGGCGTGGCTTTGAGCTAAAACGCGCCGTGGGTACTTCTGCGGCCATGGGTCTACCGATTGCAATAGTAGGTACCATAGGTTATTTGGTAAATGGTTGGGGCGAAACCGATTTATCCCAACACATTATTGGTTATATCTACTGGCCAGCGGTGTTAGTGATTTCCTGTTGCACCGTATTAACTGCGCCAATTGGTGTTAGGGTTGCGCATAAACTGCCTGTACCAGTACTTCGAAAAATCTTCGCGGTTTTATTAATTTCCATTGCCCTAAAGATGCTCTACACAGTGATAACATCAGACGTATAAGTGAGAGCTGTTTTTACAGAGATTTAGAAAACTCCGATTTATTCCACCAGGATTTAATCAGAGTTTTCTTTAGAATGCAGTTCGCAAGTTTTAATTTCGTATTTTCGAAAATAAAACCGCCTCAATAACTAGGCCGTTATTTTTAGATAACGTCGCAATTTCGCGGTTAAGAAATAAAATGGCCCGGTGTCCAACAGCGCTGCAACCAGTTTGAATAAATAACTGCTGATCATAATTCCTACCCACTGTTCTAAGGTAATTCCGCCTGCAAAATACGTAGGCGCGAATACAACACCAATAACAACCACAGAATCTACGGCTTGGCTTATCATGGTGCTAAAGTTATTGCGTACCCACAAATGTTTGCCTTTGGTAACAGTCTTCCAGAAATGGAATAAGCGCACATCTATATATTGCGCAGCCGTGTAGGCCAGCATCGAGGCAAAAATAGCCCCCGAAGTTAACGCATAAATAAAATCAAACAGCTCCACATGACCACTAGCCACATGATTATTAGGTAAAGTCATCTCACCTACGATTTCCATATTTTGCCAAGGTGGCATTACTGCCTCTGGAACACCCGGAGCCCAATGGGCGAGATAGATAACCGCAAAAATAAACAAATTCAAACATAAACCAAGCGTAACCAAAAAATTAGCGCGCTTTTTACCGTACAGCTCGCATATTAAATCGGTGCACAAAAACGTGAGCGGGTAGGGCAAAACACCCACCGTAAGCGTTAACGGGCCAAGAGCAATAAATCGAGTACTGCCAATGATATTCAACATGGTCATTGAGCAGATAAACACACCCGCCAGAATCAAAAACACACGCTCGCGACGTTCTTGCAGCTCAGACTCGGGTACAGCAATAGGTAATGGATTTTCCATAGATTTTGCTCTAGTGAATGAAGTTACAAATACTTATCGGCTTATAATACCGCCATAAACCCCAAGAGTCTGTACGCATAAAGAAAAAGGTTAATGGTAAATATCTTAAAAATAACAAGCGTATTTTATCGATAGTTCTTTAATTTACTGAATATAGAGCTGCTTTGGAATAAAAATACTGATGGGAATTTTTAATGGTTTGTCGATCAGCTTTTTGATTGAGATATTGAGCCGTGCAATTATAAAAAATATATTCTTAACAATTAACAAATGAACGATATTTGAGGATAAGTGCTTCTAATAATCTATAACCGAAAATTCGACATCCAATTTATTCATAGGCTAAACCATTTGTTGCATTATAAGTTGGTCATACATTTTTTTGTGTTGCAATTATTTTCAGCTAATTGGCGTGTCCAATAAATTTTGTCTTTAAAAGTTGTTCACTGTATCAATACGATTTTTCGCATTGAAGTTTTTACTTCTGATTTCGTCGTTGCTGTTATAGCTTTGTGCCTTTGGTGCGCTAGAGGTTTATTACATGGGTGATTCGACGTTAATGCCGACTTACTTTTTTTGTTAACACGGGATTGGTGTGAGAAATATGCTACGTCACATTATTGTTGGAGTTTTGCTGTTTACGTCGGTAAATGCGTTTGCGCAGGTAGAAAGTATTGCCAAATTTACAGCCAGTATGGAAAAGGCTACGGGCTTTTTTGATTTTTACTATAACAAGCAAGATGGCAAGGTTTATTTACAAGTTAATACTTTTGAGGAACCTTTTTTATTTCAAAGCAGCTTGCCCCAAGGTGTAGGTTCTAACGATATTGGTTTAGATCGCGGCCAATTAGGCGAAACTCGTATTGTTCAATTTGAGCGCTTTGGCAAACAAGTTTTATTAAAGCAGTTAAATACACAATTTAGAGCCAATTCCAGCAACGCAGCTGAAGTGCGCAGCATTGATGAAGCCTTTGCCGATTCTGTGATCGCAGGTTTACCGATTGTTGCCGAAAGCAGTAATCATGTATTAATTGATTACACCGATTTTCTATTATCGGATATTCATCAAATCAGTGCTCGTTTAAGTCAAACCAATCAAGGTAATTTTAAGCCTGATAGCAGTCGCAGTGGTGTTTTTACGCATCGCTCAAAAGCCTTTGTGGATAATACCGAGCTTGAGTCTCTGGTGACTTTTCAAGGCAGTGATGCCGGTGAGTTTGTTCAGCAGGTCACACCCGATCCAACCAGCATTAGCGTTCACTTGCATCATTCGCTAATTCGCTTGCCTGATAGCGATTATCAACCGCGCAAATTTCATCCATATTCCGGTTTTTGGAGTGTGAGTTACGAAGATTACGCAGTACCTATCGAAGAGAGTCTGACCCAGCGTTTTATTCCAAGGCATCGGCTAAAAAAGCAAGACCCGGCCGCGCAACTCAGCGATCCGGTTGAACCTATTGTGTATTATTTGGATCCGGGTACACCAAAGCCAGTAAAAGATGCTTTAAAAGAAGGTGCCAGCTGGTGGAATCAAGCCTTTGAGCAAATTGGTTATCGCAATGCATTTCAGGTGAAAGACTTGCCCGCAGATGCCGACCCAATGGATGTGCGCTACAACGTAATTCAGTGGGTACACCGCGCTACTCGCGGTTGGTCTTATGGCTCTTCGGTGATTGATCCTCGTACCGGCGAAATCATAAAAGGTCACGTCACTTTAGGATCGTTGCGAGTTCGCCAAGACTATTTAATTGCGCTCGGCCTAACCAGCCCGTTTAAAACGCCAGATGCATCAACCGCCGCGCAAAAAGAAATGGCCTTGGCACGTATTCGTCAGCTTTCTGCCCACGAGGTGGGTCATACGCTAGGAATTGCCCATAACTTTGCCGCCAGTGAAAACAATCGCGCTTCTGTTATGGATTACCCGCATCCTTACGCGACCATTCGCGATGGCGAAATTCATTTAGACGACGCTTACGATGTTGGCATTGGTGAGTGGGACTCTTACGTTATTGCCTACGGTTACCAAGAGTTCGCCTCGCCCTTAGAAGAAAGAGCTGGTTTAAATGCCTCTATAAAACAGGCTCGTAATGCGGGTTTAAAATATATTTCTGATGCCGATGCCAGACCTGCAAGTGCCGCCAGTGCCGTAGGTCATTTATGGGATAACGGTGCAAATGCGCTTGATGAGTTAACACGTGTGATGGCGGTTAGAGAGCTTGCCATAGATAATTTTGGTATCAATTCCATTGCCAATGGTGTCGTGCTTGCGTCGCTCGAAGAATCCTTTGTACCGATTTATTTATTTCATCGTTATCAGTTAGAGGCGGCAGCCAAGCTGATTGGCGGTGTGTATTACGAGTACGAATCTAAAGGTGATTATTCTGAGCCTAAAGGTGTTGTTGCCGTAGACGCACACACTCAGCACAAAGCGTTTGAATTAATGCTGCAAACCTTGTCGAGTGATTTTTTATCGGTTCCTTCTTCGCTATCAAATTTGATCACGCCTAAACCTATCGGCTATTCAAGAAATCGTGAGAGTTTTCAGGGTCGAACCGGTTACACCTTTGATCCTATTAGTGCCGCTGAATCATCAGCGGGTTTTACCTTGTCATTAATGTTAGTTCCGGAGCGATTAAATCGGCTTGCTCAGCAACATGCAGTGGATTCAAAAACACTAAGTGTGGCTGGTTTAGTTGAAGAGCTGTTGGATAAAACCGTAAAGTCTAAGGTGATTAGTGGTGACGATATTGTTAAAAGCCGAGTTGATACATTGGTAATAAATGCGTTGATGTCTACCCTAAGCAGTCCCGAACTTGCACCTGAAGTGAAATTGGAACTTCAGTCACAGTTGTTGGCTTTACAAAAATGGGCCGCTAAACAGAATAAAAGTCCAACGCTTAAAACCCTTGCACATCAATTAGATGTTTATTTCAACACGGGCACTTGGCCGTACGTATTTGTGGTAAAACCACTACCGCCGGGTTCTCCTATTTAGTGAGAAATCGTTAACAACAAGCCATAAGAAGGGAACGCGGGTAAAACTAAGTTCCCTTTTTAATGCAAGTTTTGAAGTATCTTTAATATTAAAGGGGACTTTGAATAACCTAAAGTTTCCCGCCGCAGAAGGATTGTGTCGCTAATATCAAGAACGGTAAATGATTGAAGTTGTGAAGAAATTGGAAACTGCATTGTCAATTTCTGTCCTCTGATTAAATCAGGGATAAGTTAATCAGAGGTCCCTAAAGATTGTTTCCGTATTAAAATTTAGTTTTTTAAATACAACGCTATATTAGTTAAGGCTTATTGTTAAATTTCTAAAAAATACAATATTTTCAATCAATTAGATATTGGTGTGCGCTCTGTACAATCTTTTTTTTAGCGGCTCAATATTCTTATCAAAATATTTGTTTAATGTGCTGCAAAACTAAAAAAATGAATGGCTGTCAAGGTAACAGGTGAGCAACAAGTGTATAGGTAACTCTGATTAAATCATGAATGAGTTAATCACCGACTCCTAAAGTGCTTTTTTATCAAACAAAAAAGCCAACATACTTGGCACTTATAAAATCAAGCTTAAAAGAGGGTTTAATAACCATGAACAGGGCAAGAATTGCATTAATTACTGCACTTGTGAGTGTTGCGTATGCAGAGTCATCTTCAGCTAAAAACGATAAATCGGAACAACTACCGCCCGGACTTGAGAAAAAAGTCGCCAGAGGAGAGCCATTACCTCCCGGTTGGCAAAAAAAACTGCATGTCGGTGATACTCTAGACTACGATGTGTACCACCATGGCGAAATTATTCGTCGCGATTCAGACGGCATTGTTACCGTGAGTGTTGACGGCAGAATTATACGCGTTATCGAAAATACTCGTGAAATTATTGAAATACTAGGTTTGTAATTTTTACTCTTAATAATTCGATATTATTATTTAGATCTTCGGTTAAAGGTAAAGAAAACTCTGAGTTATTCAGAGTTTTCTTTCGATTAAATGGCGCGCACTCGAAAGTTTTTACCTTTCATTTTTTCATTCGAAATTTTCTTAAGAGCAGCTTTTACAACCTTGGATTCAACAGCAACATAAGCTCTAACATCAAATACCTGAATTTTGCCGATTTGATCACCTTTAATTCCCGTTTCATCGGTTAAACCACCAACAATATCGCCTGGGCGTAATTTTTGTTTTTTACCACCGTCGATTTGCAGGGTTGTCATCTTAGGTGTTTTAGGTGTGCGCTCAAGAACGCTCACATTGGGTAATTCAAGTATTTTAATGGCTTGTTTTTGGTATTCTTCAATATTAACAATACGGCCCAGATCTTTATCGCAATAAATGGAATACGCCATACCCTTGTTACCTGCACGGCCTGTTCGGCCAATGCGATGAACGTGAACCTCGGCATATGGGGTTAAATCGTAATTAAACACGGCTTCTAAATCATTAATATCCAAGCCGCGTGCGGCCACATCGGTTGCTACTAATATAAGCGCACTTTTGTTCGCAAATTTCACCAAGGTTTCATTGCGATCGCGTTGCTCTAAATCACCGTGCAGAGCAATGGCGCTAAAGCCAAATTGTTTAAGCTGCGAAGTAACATCTTGTACGGTTTTTTTGGTGTTGCAAAAAACAATGGCAGATTCCGGTTGGTTTGCAAGTAATAAAAGCCTCAGCGCGTCGATGCGTTGTTCGTTATTCTCAACACGATAAAACGACTGATTAATGGTATTTTCAGCAGTGACAGACTCCACTTTTACGTATTCTGGAGCATTCATTATCTTAGCGGTAATACTGTTAATCTGGTCTGGAAAGGTGGCGCTAAACAGCAAGGTTTGTCGTATCTCAGGGCAATAGCTAAAGATTTTATCTAAGGAATCCTGAAAGCCCATTTCGAGCATACGATCGGCTTCATCCAAAACTAGGGTTTCTAAATCGTCTAAATTCAATCGCTCTTTCGATAAGTGGTCTTCTATGCGCCCCGGTGTACCCACAATGATATGGGCTCCATGCTCCAGCGAGCTAATTTGCGGGCCCATGGGCATACCACCGCATAAGGTAAGCACCTTAATGTTGTGAATGCCGCGCGCTAGGTCGCGGATATCTTTAGCCACTTGATCGGCAAGTTCTCTGGTTGGACACAACACCAGCGATTGCACGCGAAACTTCTTAACATTAAGTTTATTTAACAAACCCAAACCAAACGCCGCAGTTTTACCCGAGCCTGTTTTAGCCTGAGCAATCACATCTTTACCATCAATAATGAGTGGCAAACTTTGCGCTTGAATTGGCGTCATTTGCTTAAAACCAAGTGTCGCCAAGTTGTCACTTAGTGCTGCTTTTAAGTTAAGCGTAGAAAATTGAAGAGTAGACAAAATAAATCCAGATAATAAGCTTGAAGTTGCTCTATTGTAGCAGGAACCGTTGGCTAAAGCAGGATAAAATCTGGCGTGAGGTTAGAAAAACGCTGACCTGTTAAAGGACTTGCAAAACGACCGTTATACAGCGCGGGGCGATTTTTGACCAAAATCTACTGTCTGCAAACTCCGATAAATTCCAATAGAAATTAGAATTAGAATCTAAAAAATTCAGAAAAATATCGCATTAGAAAATACCTGTAATATTGAGTGCTGCTGATATACGCTTCGTTAATAAAATCAATACGGAATACTTTATAAAAACATAAATTCAGTGTTTTAAATTTGCTGATAAAAATTATCTAAGTCAAAAAATACCAATTCCACGAATAATATTTTTTGTTAATTTAAACGGCAGTTGCAACCTCAGTTAGTTGAAGAACCTACAAAGACTTAATTTTTTTTTGTATGAGAGGTTAAGTCGAGAGAGATTGCTAGTAGAAACCATAGAAAACTTTGATTAACCTAGAGTTTTCAGCGACACAAAGATGTGTCGCCAATGTTAAGAGCTGTAAGTAATTGAGATTGTTAAGAAGCAGTTGAGATTGTTAAGAAGTAATTGAGATTGCTAAAAAATTGGAGGCCGTATTTTAAATTTCTGTACTCTGAATAAATCATAGGTGAATTAATCAAGGGTTCCTATAGATAATAGATTATATTTTTAATTGGACGTGAAATATATGTTTCAACCTTGCGTCTTTGGCAATAAAAAACGCGATTAAGCGATTAATTGTTAGATAAGTACTTTATAATTTATGTGTGTTGCGTAAGTTCCCATTTTCTGATAATCCTATCTGCCATCTTTTTAATGGCCTAGCGGCGTAATTTAAATCTTTATTCATAGTTGTAGTATTATGCTAGATGAGTAAGATTCTTTTTGAATGGAATACGTAGAATTTACATAACGGTTATCTTTAAAATTACGGTGGTGAGTAAATGACAGTAGAAAATGAAAAATATCAAAAAGGTTTGAAAGTTCGACGTGAAGTTATGGGCGATGCGTATGTTGATAAAGCATTAAATGCTGCCACGGAATTCACTAAACCTTTGCAAGAGTTGGTAACCGCTAATGCCTGGGGTGAGGTTTGGGTGCGTGATGGTTTGAGTAAGCAAACTCGAAGCCTAATTACTATTGCCACCTTAGCGGCCTTAAAAGCTTCTACCGAATTAAAAGGCCATGTACGCGGGGCTCTTCGAAACGGCTGTACTGTTGAAGAAATTCAAGAGGTGTTATTGCACTCAGCTGTGTATTGCGGCATGCCATCGGGCATTGAAGCTTTTCGCTCGGCTAAAGAAGCTATTGAAGAGTGGCAGGCCGAGAATAAATAAATTTTCAATTATCACTTCCTCTGCTTAGCTTGACCTTCATCTGAATTTTTAAGAAGAGTTGTGTATCTTTCTGATTTTTGTTAGAGAAATTCTTTAATGCGGTGAGATATATTAGTTAAAGCTAACACCTGTTGGTGGTTGATTAATTGAAAATAAAAAAATAGAGGTAAACTTATAGATTTTGCCTTTATAAGAATACTTTCGGGTTTTTCTTTTATGGTAAATACGCTAAGGAATGGAATTTGATGAGCTGGTCTCGATTTAGGTACATATGCAGAAAAGCCTTGTCTGAGTGCAACGAGAACGAGTCGATAAAAGCTTGTTTAGAGCGTATTGAAAGTGAGCCCGAGGGGAGTTTATACGGAGAGCCAGTTAAGCTGTCTAGCTTAGCTGGGCGCTTGTTAAATGGTGTTATAAACATTGAGGACGAAGATCAAGCTCGTAAGGCCGTTCTGATCTACAAAAATCTACGGTTGGATGATGTTCAAGTTCAAATGAGTAGATTTAGAAGAGTGTTCGCTTATCTGGTTGTCGTTATTGCTGTTTTCTATTTGGTATTAGGTATCTACCGAACGAAAATTATACCTACTTTTTTAGAATCTTATGAAGTTTTTGAGGCCTCAGCGCCGGAGTTTATTTTATCATTTTTAAGTTATAGCGCTAATCTTTCTGCTTTATTGATAATGCTACTATTGTTGGTTTTATTTGTATTTATTGTAATTAATAAGTTGTTTAAATTCGAAAGATATACCGAAGATGGTATGGTATTTAAATATCTTTTGTCAGCAAAAATAAAGCAACCTTACCGTAATTTAATTGAAATTATTCAATTTCCTGTTGAGCTTAATTCCAGTGGCGGCGTGCTTGGGTCGCATCTAGGTAACGTGTATTCTGGCAAAATGGATTTACTCACAGAAATGCAAGAGTTGATCAATCTTGAAATGGCTAAGCTCGTGGCTGCTTGCAATTTGCAGTTAAAAGCCATTGCAACCGTTATGGGCGTTGTAATTACGGTTTGTGTTTTCTTTTTACTTTACAGCGTCTATATGCCTCTATTTGCTGCGGGAGAAATGGTATGAAAAAAGCCAAGGGTTTTACGTTAATCGAATTGATGATTGTGGTGGCTATTATCGGGATTCTTGCATCTGTATCTTTGCCCGCGTATCAAAAGTACGTTCATCGCAGTGAGGTGGTTGACGCAATCAGTTTAGGCTCAGAGATCAGAGGCAATGTTACCGAGTACTACAGAGATATTTTGGCATTTCCAAAAAATAATGCCGATTCTGGCGTGCCAGAGCCACAGTTTTTAATCGGTAATCGGGTTACATCCGTCACAGTTGAAGATGGTGCAGTTCATGTCACCATGGGCAACAAAGCCTCTCAACCCTTGCAAGGTAAAACACTTACATTTCGTCCGGCGGTTGTAATCGGTAGTCCTACCAGCCCAATTGCATGGCTGTGTGGTTACGATGAACCGGTGGAAGGTATGCAGGCGATTGGCGAAAATAAAACTGATGTTGATCAAGAATTTTTGCCACGTTCATGTCGGGGTTATTTGTGAGTCACGAGCTTATTATCAAATTTATTACCTACAGGAACCTCTGATTAACTCATCCTTGATTTAATCAGAGGGCAGAAATTGAAAATGTGATTTCCAATTTCTTCACAATTTCAATCACTTACCGTTCTTGAAATTGGCGACACATCCTTGTGTCGCGAGAAACTCTAGGTTAATCAGAGTTTCCTACAATTTATAGAATCACTTTTTAGAATCATTTGTTGGTATTGATCGGAGCTTACGCTGGTTTCGATCACTGAAAACAACTTCATAGCCGCCAAATTAGCATTCCATAAGTACCATGTGTTGGCTATTGTTGGGTATAATGCGGCGCTTTTTACGCAGGTGTTCCAATAACGGCGTCTGCGATCTATTTCGAACATTCAAGGCTTCTAGCATGTCCGGCAGTCAGTTAACTTCCGAGATCAATAAACGTCGTACGTTTGCGATCATTTCTCACCCGGATGCGGGTAAAACCACCATTACCGAAAAGTTGTTGTTATTCGGAAATGCCATTCAGCTTGCCGGTTCTGTGAAGGGTAAGAAAGGCCCTCACGCCAAGTCTGACTGGATGAGTATGGAACAAGAACGGGGTATTTCGGTGACCTCGTCGGTAATGCAGTTTCCGTATAAAGGCCGCACGGTTAATCTACTGGATACACCCGGACACGAAGATTTCTCGGAAGATACCTATCGCACCTTAACGGCTGTGGATTCGGTTTTGATGGTTATTGACGGCGCCAAGGGTGTTGAAGACCGAACCATCAAACTGATGGAAGTGTGTCGTCTGCGTGATACGCCAATTCTTTCTTTCATTAACAAAATGGACCGCGACATTCGCGATCCGGTTGATGTTTTGGATGAAATAGAAAATGTGTTGAAGATTGCCGCTGCACCTATCAACTGGCCGTTGGGAATGGGTAAACAGTTTAAAGGAGTTTATAACCTCTATACCGATACCATTCACGTGTTTCAGGCAGGTATGGGCCACACTATCAACGACGATTTGCAAATCCAAGGTATTGATTCGAAAGAGTTTGATGCCCTCATGGGGCCTTACGCCGATGATGCGCGTGAAGAAATCGAGCTAGTGCGTGGTGCAACTCACCGTTTCGACATTGATGAATATCTCGCCGGCAGAATGACGCCGGTGTATTTCGGTACAGCTTTGGGTAACTTTGGTGTTCGCGAAATGCTCGATGGCTTTGTTGAATGGGCGCCAAAACCGTTGGCGCGTCAGACCGAGCAGAGAGAGGTTGACCCTTTTGAAGACAAGTTTTCTGGATTTGTTTTTAAAATTCAGGCAAACATGGACCCTAAACACCGTGACCGTATTGCATTTATGCGTATTTGCTCGGGTGCCTACACCCAAGGCATGAAAATGCGTCATGTTCGAATCGGTAAAGACGTTAAAATTGCCGATGCGGTGACGTTTTTAGCCGGTGATCGTTCTGCGGTAGAAGAGGCGGTTTCGGGCGATATTATCGGTTTACACAACCACGGTACTATTCAAATTGGCGATACCTTCACCCAGGGTGAAGACTTAAAATATCGGGGTATTCCGCATTTTGCGCCGGAATTGTTCCGTCGTATTCGGTTGAAAGATCCTCTCAAAACTAAGGCGTTGCAAAAAGGTTTGCAGCAACTGTCTGAAGAGGGCTCAACGCAGGTGTTCTTTCCAATCAACAATAACGACATCGTGGTTGGTGCTGTGGGTGTACTTCAATTCGAGGTGGTTGCTTATCGCTTGAAGGACGAATACAAGGTTGAAGCGATTTACGAACCGGTAAGTGTGCAAACTGCGCGTTGGATTGATGCTGAAGATCAGAAATACATTGCTGAAATTCGTAACAAAGCCAGTGATAATATTGCCATTGACGGTGGTGGTCATTTAACCTATTTAGCGCCAACACGCGTTAATTTATCATTGGCCCAAGAGCGACATCCCAAGGTTCGATTTAGAGCAACACGCGAGCACTAAGACTCGCCGATTTCTCTTAAGATTAGATTGAGTAGTAACGAATGGATTTACAGGCACTTAAACAGAGTGAACCGAAACCCGTTGAGTTAGTAGTAACGCCAGAATATATGCCTAGAGCGGGTAATCATTTTACCCGCTGGCTTGGGGCAAAAGTTTTGGCGTTAATGGGCTGGAAAATCCGCGGTGATATTCCCAATTACAAAAAAATAATCATTGCTGGTGCGCCACATACTTCTAATTGGGACTTTATTGTCGCGATGTTTTTAGTGCTTGGTGTGGGTGTTAAATTTTCATACCTCATGAAAAAAGAGGCGTTTTTCTGGCCTTTCAAAGGCTTATTTATGCGTTTAGGTGGTATTCCTATTGATCGCAAAAAAGGCGCTAAGGTTATTAGCCAAGTAAGTGATTGGTTTAAGAAAAACGAACGCTGCTGGGTTGCAATTACGCCAGAAGGAACACGAGCCAAGGTAGGGCGCTATAAAACCGGTTTTTTACGATTAGCCTACGAGTTAGAAGTACCGCTTTTATTGGTAGCCTGGGATTATCCCAGTAAAACATTTAACTTTATTGGAATCGCCAACTTAAGCGGCGATTTAGATGAAGATTTGATAAGTATTCAGTCGTTGTATAACGAGCATTTTACTGGTCGTAATCCTCATTTTCAGTAAGAAATTAGAATTACCGCTGCGTCTTTCCGCAACTGTAATTGCACTTTATTTCTTGAAAATAATAGCGGATAAAAACCGTTAGCTTGCACCGATAAAATGTCGTGTAGTGATGGGTTAATCTACGGATTTTTGAGTGTCAAAATTCAAAGCGCGATACTGTGATAGCTGTAAATTGCTTAGGGCTTAGTCTGGTTAATTAGGGTGAAATCATGCGCAGCTTAAAAGCGAGCTGAAACTGACATCAAATATAAATTCCAGAATTTTTGAACATCGTGATCTGGATTTTCTAGAAGCGACAACCAGCCAGCGCCTTCAATATTGTGATATTCAGCACTTACCAGCCAAGTATTGTTTATATCCCAGCGAGCACCCACAGCAAAATCTTTAGAAAAGCGTGTGGTTGCTTCAAACCCGGTTACTTCTGCAAACTTCTCGCCTTTAATATCTTTGTCGTCGCGAATTAAATTATCGAAACGCGTAAAAAAGCTGAATTGATTATTCAATCGATATTGCAGTTGCAGATAATAGCTAGAGCCTGTGACTTCATTATTAACAGCCGAACCAAAACCCTTTAAATAGGATTTTCTGCGAATATACTCGGCTGCGTATGTAATTTTTTCGGATTGATATTGCGCCGATAAAATAATGGGACGAAAACTAAATTCACCGTTTGACAGTACTGGATCGCCGCGTTCTTTGTAGGCAATGTCTAACTCGGCGGCTGTAATGCCGAATTTCAGGCGACCGAAATCGTAATCGTAGAGAATTCTTCCAATCCAGCTGGCAGAGCCATCAAAGCGACCCGGACGAGCCTGAGAGAATACGGTTGGTTCTAAATCTGGATCTTCGGCTCTGGGTTCGGAGATAACAAGCTGAGTAGAAAGCTCGTGTTGACCACGGAAAAAATCGTTATAAAAAGAAATTCCGTCAGAAGAGAGCGCGAGATTTCTTAGTGTGTCGAAATACACCGACTGCGGCAAAATAATACTTGGGCGAGTTGCTGCTACATCTCGGGTTTCATTATACAGGCCAGATGCCTGAACAACACGACCAACGCGAAAACCGGCTGAGGTCCAATCATTTTTAAAATACTGATAGTCTAAAAATGCGTAATCGAAGCGTGGGTCGCCGTCATCGGTTTTACCAGCATCGCGAGCAACCAGTTGCGCCGAAAACGACAGAGATTCGTTGATTTTCCAAAGTGCGTTACCACCAACTTCAAAAAACTCAAAACTGCCCGATTCGCTATCACCGAAAAACTGGTTATCGGAGGAGTGAACAAAGTTTTGGGTCGCAAAGCCGTGGAAAGCAATATTGCCAGGCATGAGGCTGCCTTCGTCGGCTAAGGTGATAGCGGATGATGACAGGCACAACAGTGCGATGACCGGTTTTTTGGATTTTTGGATTTTAGTCATTATTGACCACCAAAACTTTGACTTCATCCGTTAGGTATTCGTGTTGAATATAGCCAATTGCGTTTGTGGTATTAGCTATGGCGTCTATCATCTCTTGTTCAGTGTTAAGGCGAGTTGGATATTGTCCGATACCGGAGAAAACTCGGCGGTCCCAAATTCTGCGTAGATTATAAGGAAACGTATTTAAAATTTGTTTGGTGAAGCGCACATGTGTGGGATTATTATCGGAGAAAACAAACACTTTTATGGTTTCACCGCTTGGCCACACACGTTGCCGCATCGCGAAAATCGAACGCACATCCACCGTCGATAAACTTTCAGTATCGACATCTTTATTCGCAATGATGGTAATTCTATTAGGGTGAAGGTCGCCGTCATCAGCTGCGTTTTCTTCGTCTAAGCTTTGAGCTAAGCTTAAATTAGCCATAGCCGAAAGCATAAATCCTAATAGAAAGGTTCGAAAAATAAGTTTTTTCACATTCAACCTAAACACATTGCCTGCATACAACGTGTGAGCAATTTTGAATAACAATGAATAAAAATAAAACATGTCTTCGCGGCCATTAATTTTATTGTTTGAGGGGCTCTGCGAAAGATTCCAGCGTAACGTCTAGCGGTTGTGGTTTACCAATTTGGTAACCCTGAGCGTAATTTACACCCATGGCTGAAAGTAGTGCTAACGAGTATTGGTCTTCAACAAATTCTGCAATGGTTTTTTTGCCGAGGCCTTGGGCAACATCATTAATGGCTTTTACAAACAATCGGTCTTCCATATTGCTCGAAAGTTTGCGAACAAATGAACCATCAATTTTTACGTAATCTACAGGCAGTTGGCGCAGGTAATACCAAGACGAGAAACCAACGCCGAAGTCGTCAATGGCAAAACGATAGCCAAGTTTTTTGAAGCGCTCGATTTCTTGGGCTGCGGCATCAACATCTTCAAGTGCCGAGGTTTCGGTAAGTTCAAATAATAATTTAGAACGCTCAAGAGGCGAGCTTTTTACGCACTGCTCGACAAGGTTGATAAATTGTTTATTGCTCAGTGCGCGGGCTGATAAGTTGACCGAAAGACTGATATCGGGATCGTATTGATGAAAAGCTCTTAACGCCTTCACTGCCAGTCGCACAATATGCACGTCAATTTCGTAAATTAATCCGGTTTGCTCGGCGACGGGAATAAAGGTTATTGGCGGGATAATCTTGCCCGAGTCGTCGATCATTCTCACTAAAGATTCGTAATGGGAAATATAGCCGCTGCGAATATCTAAAATAGGTTGGAAATACAAGACAAAGCGATCATTTTCTAGCGCGTGTTCGATTTGTTGTTTCCAGTTAATGCGATGATAAAGCTCTTCTTTATCTTGGGTTTGGCTGGAGTAGAGTTCCCAGTTACTGCGCGCATTTGAAGTTGCTTTTGCACGATACATGGCGAGGTCGGCGTTGGCCATTAATTCATCGGCGGCTTTGCCGTGGTCTGGGAATACCGCAATGCCCATACTTAAGCTGATGCGATGTGTGGAACCGTTGTTGGAAATTTTGGTGTGCTTAATGGCATCGCAAAAATCTTCAGCAAATTTAATGGCGCAAGGACTGCCGCACTCTTCCAATAAAATCGCAAACTCATCGCCGCCAAGACGAGCAATAATGTCTCGGGGGTTGGCGCTGCTTTTGAGTTTTTTGGCGATTTCGCGTAACAACTGATCACCCATTGGGTGACCGCTGGTATCGTTTACGGCTTTAAATTGATCGATATCGAAAAATATTAATGCGCCCGCTTTGTTGTTGCGATTGGCGTATTTAAGAACACGTTCGAATTCTTTTTGGAAACGTCTGCGGTTGAACAGTTCGGTAAGAGGGTCGTGGTCGGCGAGCCAAGCGAGGTTTTTCTCTGCAATTTTTCGAGCAGTTAAATCCAAACCAACCGAGAGAATTAAATCGCCTTCAGAAAGTGATTTGGGCAACACGCTGTGGAACCACTCCATATGCAACGGATTACCGTGCATATCAACAAAATCTAGCTCATGTCGGAATTCGGTTAGGGTGCCGTTATTAAGCTTTTCTAAGCCATCAAAGAATTTAACCTTATCTTCGTCTTCCAATTGATTGACGAATTTAAAGTCTTTTTCACTCTCTTCGTCGAAATCGATAATGCGTTTGCCTTCGGAGTTTAATAGCTTTATGTTGCTGTTGTAGTCTTGGGTCAAGATAACAATATGAACGTTGTTCAGAAGGCTGGTAACAAAGTTCTTTTCTTGCAGTAATTCTTGGCTGCGATTTTTCAGTCGGGACGTTCTCGACTCAACCATCTTGTCGAGTTCTTCAAGAGTGTGAGAAAGAGAGATCGTGGAGTCGTACAGTTCGTGAATTTCGTTACGAATTACAGCCTTGCCAATGCTAGGCGTTAGCAGCTTGTTGATTTTACGGTGGGTATTGTTGGCCAATAAAGGCAACACCTGGGAAACTTTTTGCAGGCGTAGCATCGGCAACCAAAGCATTGCCAGCAGTACGGCCTCGGTTAAAATCAGGGCGATGGCCGAAGCGATAACTAAATACCGTAGCGTCGTATCTAGTCGATTCATTTCGGTAGTGACATTGTCAATCACCACCAGCTGGGCAATATTTTCATCGAGTGATGCCGTTAACGGAATAAAACTCACTTCGTAAAATTGCCAATTCCACTGACGAATATTGCGCTGATCTTTAACCTCGGCGAATTTTCTTTCTTTAGAGAGTTCTTTTAACACTTCGTAGGTCGTTGGCGCACCGGTTAAGGCGGCAAGATCGTATCGCCAGCTGATTAGCTGATGATCGGCACTTTCTGTTTGACGTTGATGGTCAACTAAAATGCCAATGTCTGCGTCGGTAATGGTTTGGAAGTACAACACCGCGTCGGCAAGTGAGCTCGATAAAATCATCAAACCAATAGAGCCGCGTTCTAAAATCACCGGAACAATGGCAACTTGAGTGCAAATGGTTGGGCACCATACTTGGCTGACGGTTGCCTCTGTTGAACGAGCCGTTTCTAACCAATCTACCGGAAAGGTTTCTAGGCCAATTTCTTGGCCCCAATGGCCACTCACATTATTGCTTGGACTTAAAATGGTAATAGAGTCAACGCCCCAGTCGAAATTGAGCTGGTCCCAGTGGGTGGCGATGGTTTGAATTAAGGCTTGGGAGCGAGTGGTGTCTTTAATAAGGATGGCTTGGCCTTGCATATGGCCGGCCAGGCGCTGCAATTGCAGCTTGATGGTATCGAGTGATGCTGAGACCGCTTTTTGACGGTCGAAGAAAACCCTTTCGCGTTCGCTTTCGAACGTTTGTTCGAGGTTGGAACGGCCATTAATTGTGAGCAGGCCAAAACTGAAGATGAGTACTAGGCTCACGCTAATAACGGCTTGCCATTTTAAGCTTAGAAAGCTCTTGGCTGGGCTGATTGAGTCGGTCACGGGCTTCGATTCTGCAGGTTAGCGCATCACTTGCGCAGCGATTATATCCATTTAGCGATCGAGGATGGTTATTAAATAATAAAAAATTTGATTTAGCGACCTTTAGTTATAAAAAAAGCCACTTATCCATATTTTCTACTTAGATATAAGATCGAGCTCTCAGAAACATTACAAAAAATATGGGTATATCTTTGATGTTTCATGATTTTGCCTAGTGAAGACGAGCCCTGTCTATAATTCCTCGATACCTGCTATTTCCTTGGTTTTGCGGTTAGACGCCACTTTGCTGGCTTTACTAACCTTATGTATCTCTCGGTCGAGAGATCTTTAAGTCGTCTGTCAGTAGCTTAATGCTGCTCAGAGACTTTGGGATGTTATTACGTCTATATATTAACAGCCCAGTGTTAACCTTTTACAGAGGATGACTTCCATTTATTTCGGCGGTTTGTGCGTAATCAAAACAGTGTATCTATGCTTCGGCTGGTAAGCGCTTTAATACACTTCATTAGGTGAATATTTTGTACGAAAAATGATTACTCTAGACTTATCTGTATTAGTTTTGCCTGATTTAAAAAACGCAAAACCTATTTATTAGCTGCCAATATAAGATTTTTAATTGTTACGCTTTAATATCATTCACGCCAAAACTGGCGGTCAGATATTCACGTTTTTATAAGTTTTTATCATGGATTTCTAAATTTAACGCTAATAAATCGAGGTTTAAAAACTACAACAAAAAATTTGTAGTGTCGCCTAGTAGAAATAGCTATAAACAAGATCAAGAATTGGCTTGCTAATCGAAATTTGAGTTGGTTTTACGCACTAAAGTCGGATCTTGAATCTTCTTTCGTATTTTATCGAGAAAAACAGATTTACCTACAGCTTGTGCAAACAAATAAAAATAAAGGCGCTAAAATCATTAACCGAATAATTTAAATCGTTATTTGGATAAATTGCCGAAAGACAACAGAAAGACAACAGAAAGACATTGATGGAAAGACATCAATAGACAATGAATGAGTTGCTGTTAAGCAAAACCTTAATTAGAGGTCGGTAAGTTTTCGGTCTGGCTTACAGAAAAAACCTTGTGATTTATCTGCAATTTAAGCAGCGGCGAAAATCGGAAAGGCGATTTTCGATTTCTTCACAATTTCAATGACTTACCGTTCTAGAAACCGGCGGAAAATCCTTGTATGGCTGGCAACTCTGGGTTAACCAGAGTTGATGATTTTAGCGTTGTGAATAACGGCCGGTGAGTCGTTGTGTTTTGCTGCACTTTTACCACTCTTGTAGCTCGTCGTAATGCGCTTTGTTCCAGTGTAGAGAAATTTGCATAGGTTCTACGGCGACTTCTTCTAAACCAATCATTTCACCGTAGGTTGCGGTCTGTACCAAAAAAGCGTTATCGAGATTTTGTTGGTATTGTTTAAACAATTGTCGGGCTGATTCCGTGTTGTAAAATCGAGCGGTTCGACCGTTGTTATCGGACAGTGAGAAGAACTCTTCACCCACCAGTACTTCAATCGTATAAAGAAAGTTTCCATGACTGTGAACAATAATTTTATCGACACTTTTTGTGGCTAAATCACGGATTGAAAATCGTCTCACAACAAATATCTCCACCGACAAACATAATTTAAACCGCAGAGTTGCTCGATGCTAAAAAAGCGGGAGTCTGCAATCTAGTCAATAATTGATGAGCCTTTTCAGCAAGAACTGCTTGACGCGGTTCTTTATTAGGCTGTTCATGCATGCTCTAAAGTCATTGAGTTTTTACGGCAGGCATGATTTCTTATGTTACTCGGTAGCCAGTACGTAGGTAACGAGATTTCGGATGTAAGAATATTGTCGGAAACTCCAGCTAACCCAGAGCTTCCGGCAATAAAAGAATGTGTTGCCGATTTCATGAATGGTAAGTGCGAGAAAGGTAAGTGACTGCAATCGTGAAGAGTTTGTAAATCGCATTGCTGGCTTATGTTCTCTGATTAAATCACAGACGTATTAATCTAGGTCTGTTGGTGTATCACCGTTTGGTAATACACAACGCTATTGGTGTTGTAGATTCCAAGCCACGCAATCTAAAAATTTCGCACCGTTGCCGCCAAAAATATCCAGCGCGCTGCCAATGGTAAGATCGACTCGACCTTGAGACAGAGTAGAGACCTGTTCCAGATCTTCGATACTGCGTGCGCCTCCGGCATAGGTTACCGGGATAGGGCAGTGTTCACCTAAAAAGGCTACTAATTCTTGGTCAATGCCTTGTTGTAGGCCTTCCACATCCGCGGCGTGTATCAAGAACTCACTGCAATACTGCGATAACGTTTTTAGGCTATCTGCGGTAATTAATGTACTGGTGACGGTTTGCCAGCGATTGGTGGCGATGGCCCAGCCTTCAGAAACACGTCGGCAACTTAAATCCAATACCAACTGTTCAGCGCCGACCAACGTATTGAGTTTTTCTACGCGTTCCCAGCTCAGTTGGTCATTCTCAAACAAATAAGAAGTAACGATAACCTTGCTGGCACCAGCGCTGAGGTAATCTTCAGCGTTTTGAAGATTGATGCCGCCGCCGTATTGCAAACCTTTTTGCCAGGTCGATAAGGCAAGCTTCGCTTGTTCTTCGTTGCCTGGCCCAAGGCCAATAACGTGCCCACCCAATAGGTTGTGATCTTTATAAAGATTGGCGTAATAGGCTGCGTCGTATTCACTGACAAAATTCGTGGTCGCGCCTTCATCGTTCAAAGTGCCACCAACGATTTGTTTTACTTGTCCTTGGTGGAGATCGATGCAAGGGCGAAACTGGGTCATGATTTAATCTCAATACGTAAACGCTAAAAAGGCGAATCTTATCAAAAATGGCATTTAAATCAGCAAAATTGCCGATATTTTGCGGCTTATTGTCATAGAACTGCCAAAACTTCGCTATATGCTTGCCGCCGATATTGATCGTTGTGATTGCTTTTGTTGACGGGAGAATTTGATGATTTCCGAGCGGCAGTTACTGGCTATGCCAGAAGAAGAGTACATGAACGAGGAGCAGTTAGCATTCTTTAGGAATTTGCTGCTGCAAAACAAAGCTGAAATAGAAGAGCAACTGGAAGGCATACGCACTCAGATTATTGGGCAAGAGCGCGAAGCCGACGAGTTGGATCGTGCATTAACCGAAGAAGAAAACCGGCAGCGCCTGCGCATGGCGGATCGGCAAACTAAGTTGATGCACAAGGTTGTTAAAACCTTGAAAAAGATCGAAGAGGGCGAGTACGGATACTGCAAAATCAGCGGTGAACCCATCGGTTTACGCCGCTTGCTGTTGCGACCGACGGCAGACTTGTGTGCCGAAGAAAAAGCGCGTCAAGAAAGCCGGGAAACACACTATATAAAACTTCGCTAGTGAGTGTTTACACTCATTAGTTAGATTGATTTATAGAGTGTTAGCTCAGAATCACTGGTGCTTTAATCGCTTTTTCTAGCGCTGATAAAAATTGGGGTAGCGTCGATCAAGAGTTCATTCGAGCTTACTTGATCGACTTATCTTGTCATCAGATATTCTTGAGCACCCAGTCCAGACAAGGCGCATAATTCTCAGGAAGTAAGCCACGCAGCTCTTCTAAACTGGCGCGCAGTAGACTCTTGTCGCCGCTGCAAATATTGATGTGGCCGAGCTTTCTGCCGGGGCGATGAGATTTGCCATACCAATAAACTTCAGCTCCTTTAACACCCAACCAGCGCTCATCCCATTCGGTTCCAATCAAATTCACCATTACGCTAGGCGCTTTTATGGTCGCTGCCGTTAATGGTAGATCGGCAACTGCTCGAACATGATACTCAAACTGAGAAATACTGGCGCCCGCTTGGGTCCAGTGTCCGGTGTTGTGAACGCGTGGCGCTAGCTCGTTGACCATTAAAGTATCGCCAAGACGGAACAACTCGATTGCCAAAACCCCGACGTAATCGAGATGATCAAGTAGCGTTTTTAGCATGGTTTCGGCTGCGGCTTGTAGGTGTGACAGGCATTCAGTAGGCGACACAGTGGCCATCAAAATACCATCGGTATTTAGATTTAGCGTGAGCGGATAGAAAAAACAGTCACCGTTTTTACCACGAACACCAATGATCGATACTTCTTCGTCAAAATCGATCGCGGCTTCGGCGATGGCTTGCTCGTGCCAGTCTGCGGGAATTTTCGAAGCTTCTGCTTGTTTCAACCAATGTTGTCCGCGTCCGTCGTATCCGCCGGTGCGTCTTTTCAGCAAAACGCGCGGGCCAAGTTGCTCATGCAGTGTTGCTTCGATCGTCGAGACTTCCACTTTTTGCCAAGGTGCTGTGCTGATTTTTAATTCGTCGAGCAGGCTTTTTTGGGAGGCGCGATCGGCCAAGGTTGAGAAGGTATTCTTATTTAAAAAATGCGGATGCTCGCTGAGTGCCTGAGTAACTGGAGTGTCCGGCCATTGTTCCCGCTCGGCAGTAACTCGATCTAGAGGCTGAAGGTTTGGCAGCTCGGTAGCGTTAATGTCGATGGGTTCGACCGTTAAATTTAACGGCATAGCGGCATGTTTTAGCATGGCGCCAAGCTGACCATCGCCTAAGACCCATATTTTTTGTGGTTTTACGTCATTTGTCATGGCGTTAATTGCTCTAAATTACTCAGGAACGAGGGTCTGGGTTATCGAGGATTTGTTGAGTTTGTTTGGCTCGGAAATCTTCAATGGCTTTGGCAAGTGCAGGATCGTGGTTGGCGAGAATTTGCGCTGCGAAAAGTCCGGCATTGAACGCTCCAGCAGTACCAATGGCGAGAGTGCCCACGGCAATACCTTTTGGCATTTGTACGATCGATAGCAAACTGTCTTGGCCACTTAACGCTTTGCTTTGTACGGGAACACCCAATACTGGCAAGCGAGTTTTTGCGGCAATCATACCCGGGAGATGCGCAGCACCACCGGCGCCCGCGATAATTACTTCAATTCCTTTGTCGGCGGCAGATTCTGCAAATTGGAACATCTTATCGGGAGTTCTGTGTGCAGAAACCACTTCCACATGATGACCTACGCCAAGTTCGGTCAGTATTTCGCTGGCAGCTTGCATCGTTGGCCAGTCACTGCTTGAGCCCATTACAATTGCGACCTTTTCCATGGGTGTTCCTCGACAAAGTAGATTGACGTTAACTTCCGACTCTCGGCCTATTACTAATTAGCCTATTACCAATTAATTAAATAGATACTCGATGTCGTCTGTAATAGTGAGGCCAAAATTTACGACCTAAAAAATGAGGGGGCGGATTATATAGATACAGTAAAGCAAACTAAACCATGACCGTTTACTTTCTGTACGTATTTGGAAAAGAAAGATGGTTATAGATCTAAAAGTAGCGTGCTTTTTGGTTGTATTTTGAGCTGTTTTGTTTGTTTTACTCGAACAATTTGTTGCAATAAATATCTCCAGTTCGTCACTATAAAAGAGGTAATTATGATAGGCTGGCTAAAATTTTGGCTTAGGCTCAATTTGGCTTAGTCCCAATCTAGGATTAACACTTCGCGGAAGGATACCATGGCATTACATCCTCTAGCGGGCAAACCCGCACCCAGTGACTCTCTTTGTAACATCCCTCATTTAGTTTCTTGTTATTACCGCAGCCAGCCCGATATCGAAAATAATCCCGCTCAGGCGGTGAGTTTCGGTACTTCTGGTCATCGCGGCAGTGCTCTTAAAACCACATTTAACGAACATCACATTCTCGCTATTACCCAAGCTATTGCTGAATATCGTAAAGCGCAAGGTATTGATGGCCCAATCTACGTGGGTAAAGACACGCACGCCTTGTCCGAGCCGGCATTTATATCGGTTATAGAAGTTCTATGTGCCAACGGTATAACCGCACGAGTTCAATCCGGCGGTGGTTACACGCCAACGCCTGTGATTTCCCACGCGATTTTGACGCACAACGATACTCACACCAGCAAAGCCGATGGCATTGTTATCACACCTTCTCACAATCCGCCCGAAGACGGTGGCATCAAATACAACCCACCGATGGGTGGCCCTGCGGATACCGACATCACCAATTGGGTTGCCAAGCGCGCTAACGAGTTGCTCAAAGCCAATTTGGCGGGCGTGGCGCGTATAACGGTTGCGGAGGCTCAAGGGCAGGGGTTTGTTGAAGAGTTCGACTACATTGAGCACTATGTTAGTCAGCTTGATCAAGTGATCGACATGAAGGCCATTGCTGATGCCAACATAAAAATTGGTGTTGATCCAATGGGTGGCTCTGGCATTGCTTTCTGGCAGCCAATGGCTGAACGTTACGGATTAAACATCACCTTGGTCAATACCAAAGTTGATCCAAGTTTCAGTTTTATGCCGCTCGACAAAGACGGCAAAATCCGTATGGATTGCTCATCTCCGTGTGCCATGGCGAATCTATTGGCGTTGCAAGACGATTTTGATATCGCCGTTGGTAACGATCCAGATTATGACCGTCATGGCATTGTGTGTAAGGGTTTTGGATTAATGAACCCCAACGCCTATTTAGCCGTTGCCATCGAATATTTAATGAATCATCGCCCTAATTGGTCGCCTGAGTTGGGGTTTGGCAAAACCCTAGTATCTAGCGCCATTATCGATCGAGTGGTGAACGGTCAGCAGCGTCAACTTTGTGAAGTTCCGGTTGGCTTTAAATGGTACGTAGATGGTTTATTTAACGGTCAATTGGCTTTTGGTGGCGAAGAAAGCGCGGGCGCATCTTTCTTAAGAAAAGACGGAAAGGTTTGGAGTACCGATAAAGACGGAATTATTTTGGCGTTATTAGCCGCTGAGATACTAGCTGTTACCGGTAAAGATCCCGCTCAACATTACCAAGCACTGACGGAAAAATTTGGTCAGCCTATCTACCGCCGCATTGACGTACCTGCCACTAAAGAGCAAAAGCAGCGGCTCAGTTCGCTCTCGGAAAACGACGTAAAGTCCAATCGTTTAGCCGGAGATACCATTACGCGAGTACTGACTAAAGCTCCGGGTAACAATGCAGACATCGGTGGCTTGAAGGTCGAAACCGAAAATGGTTGGTTTGCAGCCAGACCTTCTGGAACCGAAGACATCTACAAAATCTATCTTGAGAGCTTTGTCAGTGAAGAACATCTTACTGAATTAGAAAAAGACGCTCAGGCTTTGGTTGCTCAAGCGTTTTCGAGCTAATTACCCGTCTTAATAACCCTATCTTTCGCGCTTCTATGGAGGCGCGTTATTTTAATAATCGATATAAGTTTGTTTGTTTTCTGGCATTACTCAATTTTTTTATAACAACTACCAAGTGATATCAGGTTCTATAAGAAACATTTTGTATCTACTACACAAGCTTGTTATAAGTACGTCTGTAATACTATTGGCATTAGATTATACAAAAATACTGAAAGTACTAACATTTTTGTGCCGCATGGGCTTTAATTAAAGTTCAATCACGCATTAGTAATCAGTGCGGGGTTTAAATACTTCATCGTTAAGCCTGATGAAGTTGATTGAACCTTTATTATTACGTTCATCTTTTGTTGCATGTTCATAGTTTCTAATTGTCTCAGGTAGTTCTTCAGGTTTCGCGCTCTCAAGATGGATTCGTACGTTGTTCGAAAAGTTGGAATCAGTGCTAATTTATTTTGGCTACTGTATTCTACCGCCTTGGTCATTTTGGCCGTTGCCAGCTCGCACGCCCTCGAACACGATACCTACGAAATTACCGTCATCTGGCCCGCCGGCGCCTTCTCAATGTGGTTGTTTATCCGCTATGGCCGCTTAGCAGTTTTTCCGGTTATTCTTGGGCAAGAGCTTTATCACATCATTGCCGGTTTGCCCTACGAACCTCTTTTCACCTGGATGACCCTCAATAATACCGCCGCTGCATGGCTGGGGGCGTTAGCCTATTTCTATCTTGGTGGCCGTTACCACAACGTCAGCAGTTTGCGATCAATATTGAGCTTAACCTTGGTTGCAACACCCGTTCAGAGCCTATTTTCAGCGCTGGTTGGTTGTGTGGCTTTGGCCACGGTTCGCTCTTTAGATTTATCTGAGTTGCAAGTGATCTTTGGTCGCTGGTTATTTTCCGATATCACTGGCAACGTCTTGTTCTGCCCGCTATTATTGGCGGTGTCGCAATCTAAAATTGCGGATTACACCGCCACTAAAGAGCGAGTACTGCCAGTAATCGTCGCGATTATTACGCTAGTATTTATGTGGTTTTTAATTCGCTCTGAATTATTTCAGTCTTTAGGCCAATACCCAGCAATTCTGCTGTCTTTACCGATTTGTCTTTGGTTAGGAATGCGCCGTAATACCGCTTTGGCAACCATTTGTCTGGTAATCGTTCTGACCGGATGCCTAGCCATGACGACATTGCTGGTGGTGGATTTTAACGACGGTGTTTTTGTTGCCTTGCAAATTTACGCAGCGATAATTATGGGCTCGTGCATGGTATTGCACTCCATGCGGTTGAGTCGTGACCAAGCCATCGCCGACTTGGATATGCAAAAACAGCACTTAGAGTTTGCCGTAGCGCGACGAACCGAAGAGCTGCAAAAGCAAGTCGAAGCCACCGAAGCATTAGCGGCAAAGTTAGAGCACCAAGCTTTATCGGATTACCTCACCGATTTACCCAACCGCCGTTGTTTCACCCAGCAAGTTAATAAAGAGTTACAACGCAGCGAACGCAGTGGCCAATCTTTAGCGATTTTATTGGTAGATATCGATCACTTTAAGCGCGTTAACGACGAGCACGGTCATTTAATTGGGGATGAAGTTTTAAAAGCGCTAGCCATTCAATTTGAAGAATTAGTACGTCAAGGTACCGATATGGTGGGTCGCCTTGGTGGTGAAGAATTTGGATTTTTACTTCCCGATACCGATCGTGCTGGCGCTTTGCGCACGGCCGAGCGTATTCGTCGCTCCGTCGAAGAAACCCCCATTAATGCTAATGGTATTCAGTTATCTATGACGGTAAGTGTTGGCGTTGCTATTTCAATTCGTCGCAGAACCATTGAGCAGCTGTTGAACGAGGCAGACCGCGCCATGTATCGCGCTAAATACAACGGCCGTAACCGAGTGGAATACGGTTACAATCTCGAATCCGTAGAAGAGTCTTCGCGATAAAGATCTATTGGAACCCCTGATTAACTCATCCATGATTTAATCAGAGAAAAGCATGACAATACAATTTCCAATTTCTTCACAATTTCAATGACTTACCCTTCCTGAAATTGATTAAACAAACTCTTCACCAACCGATTATCACCACCTCAGAGTACAGTCGTTACTCTACCTTCTGATTGCCTGAGTTGCTTGGGCTCCAATCCAATTCACATTAAATGTTTGCAAACGCAACGCGAGTCAGGTTCTGTGAACCGGTCTCGGTGACGGCGATATTGTCCTCAATGCGAATACCACCGTAGGGCAGCAGCTCATCCAGTAGTGACCAATTTACAAGTTTGGCGTTTGAGGTTGCTTTTACTTGCTCAAGCAGCATAGGAATAAAATAGATTCCGGGTTCTATGGTAAAAACCTGACCGGCCGCAATGGGTCGAGTTAACCGTAAAAAAGGATGCTCTTTTGGTGGTGGATTGGTTTCACCCTGATCGTTAGCTAGCCAGCCGCCTTTATCGTGAACCTGTAAGCCCAAAAAGTGGCCGAGACCGTGCGGAAAAAACGTAGAAGTAATATTGGTCGCCCAAGCTGCATCAACAGAAGCGTTTACCAAGCCTACATCCACTAAAATTTGCGCGATTTTTTGATGCGCACGCAGATGCAAATCACGATAGTTAACACCGGGTTTTATGTCATCAATGAGTGTTTTTTGCGCTTGATCTAAACTCGACAACATTCCCCGAAAACAATCGCGAGCCGCAGAACTTTGCACAGAAGGATATAGGTAGGTTCGGCTGATGTCGCTGTTGTAGCCCAAATAACAGGCGCCAGCATCAATCAGCATCGACAGCGGCTTTTGCGGAGCGGTTCTAGACCGATGGGTGTAGTGCAAAATCGCAGCATTTTCGTTGAGCGCGATGATGTTATCGTAAGGAAGCTCGTGGGCTTCAACAGCAATTGATTGCAGATAATCGAGATGAATTTGAAACTCGCTCTTACCTTGCTCAAATGAACGCAACGCTTGAGTATGTGCAACAGCACCCAGATCGCTTGCTTCTTTTATACAGGCAATTTCGTATTCGGTTTTAATCGCACAATGAAAATCAATGTAGTTTAAAACCGTACTTGGGTTTAATGAAAATAGCTCAAGTTGATTTAGCTGTTCAAAGACGTCGGGTGTTTTTTCAGAAATTACCGCAGTTTTTCCGGTTAAACTATTCAGCGATTGAATGACCTTTTGAGCTTCGTCGTACACTTCAATATCGAAAGCATCCTTCAGCACCGAATCATTGAATTCTGCCTGTTTATGCCAGAAATCGCGAGATTGGCGAACCAGTAACTTTGGGCGGCCATCGGCAAGAATTAACCAGCAATCGGTGAATGCTTGCAACGGAGCAAAACGTGCTAGGTAAGGATTGATACGAAAAGGATAACTGGTATCGTCTCTGAACCGATAGCTCAAGCCGCCACCGTAAATCACCAAATTATCAAACTCACCAGAACTCAAAGCAGACTCTGCCATAGCCACTTGTGCGTTTACATGTGAAAGATAAAAATCCTTAAGTGAATCTGGAATCACAGATTTCTCCTTGAAAAAAGCGTAATCACCGGCGCTGTGAAATAATTTGTTTCGTAAACATCCAATTTTGTCCGTCATAATACGGTAAACTGAGCATCGTATTTAACGAATGAAGTAATCGATCCTGTAAAGCATCTGTTACTTAAAGGAAGCTTTGAATAATTCAAAATTTCATCAGTGACAACTGCATAATATTCTGAAGCCGGTATTTAAGCGTAATTAAATATCCGTTTGTAGAAAGTTGTTCAAAATGTTTGGGTACTTTTGAGTACCCCATTTTTTAATTTAATCAGAGTTTCCATCATAAAAATACAGCATTGTTCTAAATACAAAAAATAAAATAATTGATAAAAGCTTCGAGAGAATCAACGTCGTTTTAAATGCCCAATTAACGTGTGTCTTACCAGAGACAGATTTGCCAATGGAAACATCGAAACCGTGATTACAAATACGCTCAATACCTCAGATCAAATCAGTTTAATTATTACGTTTATTGTCTACCTAGTAGGTATGCTGTTAATTGGCTACTGGGCTTGGACAAAAACCGACAGCTCTGCCGATTATTTTTTAGGAGGTCGATCGCTATCACCTTGGCCTGCGGCACTGAGTGCCGGTGCATCCGATATGAGCGGTTGGTTGCTTTTAGGCCTACCCGGCTACGCCTATCTCTCGGGTTTAGAAGCATCTTGGATCGCCATTGGCCTTATCGTTGGTTCGTGGTTGAACTGGCGAATTCTTGCAAAACGTTTAAGAGTTTATTCAGAGCGTCTGGGCGATGCGATTACGCTGCCAGAATATTTTAGTAACCGCTTTCACGATACCAGTCGTTTGTTACAGTGGGTTTCGGCAATCTTTATTTTATTATTTTTCTTATTTTATACCAGTTCGGGCTTGGTCGCCGGTGGCAAATTATTTTCCACGGTTTTTGGTTTTAGTTATGAATGGGCGGTGATAATCGGTTGTTTGTGCATTGTTGGTTACACATTATTTGGCGGATTTCTTGCCGTCGCCTGGACCGATCTTGTCCAAGGATTATTAATGGCAGCGGCCTTAGCAGTAGTTCCCATTATTGTATGGACCGATTTACCCGCAGGAAATATTTCCGACCACGTACATGCCATTAATCCCGAACTGCTCAATCCCTTTACCGATAATAAGGGAACACCTCTGACGTTTATTGCAATTGCATCACTACTTGCTTGGGGTTTAGGCTATTTTGGACAACCACATATATTAACGCGATTTGCGGCGGTAAGAACCGCAGCCGATATAAAACCCGCACGTAGAATTGCAATTGGCTGGACTTTTATCGCCTTGTTGTGCGCGCTATCGGTGGGTTTAGTGGGTCTTGTTTTCACCACCGAACAAGGCACTTCATTAGAAGACAGCGAGACTATTTTTATGGTTTTGGTCTCTGCGGTTTTTCATCCGGTTGTCGCTGGTATTTTACTGGCGGCCATTTTAGCTGCAATTATGAGTACCGCTGATTCACAACTGCTAGTTTCATCTTCGGCGTTTGCTAACGATCTTTACAAAGCACTCTGGCGTCGATCTGCGAGCCCTACCGAAGTACTTTGGGTCAGTCGTATTTCGGTACTGGCTATTTCGGTGATTGCAACGTCTCTTGCATTAGTTCCGGGTAGTTCTGTACTTGGCTTGGTTTCCTATGCTTGGGCGGGATTTGGTGCGGCGTTTGGCCCGGCTTTATTAATTAGCCTGTACTGGAAAGAAATGAGTAAATACGGCGCGCTGGCTGGTATTGTTGTAGGCGGTGTGGTTGTTGTTCTCTGGAAACAGGTCAGTGGTGGAATTTTTGATTTGTACGAAATCGTACCAGGCTTTGTGCTTTCATCATTAGCAATTGTGGTTGTTTCTAAAATGACTCCGCCGCATCCAGATGTTGCCGATCATCATCAAGAAATTCATCAAACCATCGAAAAAGGCTAGATAACATCTCTGCAATCCACCGATTAATCTTTGTTGACTTAATCGGTGGACCATCTTGAAATTACAATTTGTAATTTCAAGATGGTTTCTCACCCATTTCAATTATTTATCGAAATTAAAATCACTTTCTGTGTGGCACCACTCGCCGGTGAATACGAGTTTCTCCAAGTAAAACCACGGTAAGAAGAATAACAGCAAGAAAAGCAACTTGAAAAAAAATTGAAAGAGCGCAGCGATGATAAACCGCTAGTGATTGGAAATTTTACGATTTTGCATTCGAGTAAATTGTATTACTGCTTCGTAAGACATGGGTTTTGCGTATAAAAAACCTTGCAGATAATCACAGCGACGCTGTTTTAAAAAATTCGCGCTGGCTTGCGTTTCTACACCTTCAGCGACAACGGTTTTCCCTAAATTCTGAGCCAAAGACACCATGGCTCGAATAATCGCTTGATCAGATGGATCGTTACGGTAGTGACGAATAAACGACTGATCGATTTTAAGTGTATCAATGGGTAGCTGTTTGAGATGATTCATAGACGAATAACCAACGCCAAAATCATCCAGTGCTAATTTACAACCCAATCTCTTTATTTTGGCCAGTAAATCAAAGGTGTACTCGTTGTACTCCATTAATGAAGATTCGGTGATTTCAATATGCAATTGATGAGCGTCTAGTCCATTGTGGGCGATAACTTCTTTAATCCGGTCAATTAACGAGATATCCAACAATTGCACCGGCGAAAGATTCACGCTGATCCACGAGCGTTCATCGACATCGCCATTGCTTAACCATTGAGAAAAATCTTCACACGCCTTTTGTAAAACCCACGCACCCAATACGTGAATCATACCGGTTTCTTCTAAAATAGGTACAAACTCATCGGGACGTACAATTTCACCGTTTTCTCGCTGCCAGCGTAGAAGTGTTTCGTAACCGCGTACTCGATCGGTTGATGCCTCCATAATGGGTTGATAATTTAAATAAAACTCGCCTTTTTTAAAGGCAATGCGAATGCATTTTAGCAGCTGAATTCTGCGGATTGCTTTTACGGCTAGAGTTTCGTCGAAAAATGTAAAACCATCACCGCCGCGTTTTTTCATAGAAAGCATTGCTGCTTGTGCTTGAGATAACAGATGATCGGTATTGATGTGGCGATGATTTCCAAAATATTGAGTAATTCCAATGCTGCATTTACCTTCCAGTATCTCACCACTTGATAAGGTAACGCCGCGATGTAGAGATCGGAGAATTTTTTCGGCAATCGATGAAAACGTCGATAGTTTGGTAGAATTAGCGGTGAGCACAACTGCGAATTCATCGCCACCAAGTCGCGCCAAAAAATCGCTGCTGCGCATGTTTAAGCGTATTAATACCGCAAGGCGTGACAAATAATCGTCACCTTTTTTTTGGCCACAGGTATCGTTAATAAGCTTAAACTTGTCCACATTAATGTAGAGCAAACCAATGTATAAATCCAAACGTTTGGCTTCATCCAATTTTCGCTCTAAATACCTGTGAAAACCACGGCGGTTGGGTAATCCAGTAACCGGATCAATATTGGATATTTGCAAAAATTGATTTTGGTATTCGCGTCGGTCAAACGCAAAACGAATGCATCTTTGGAATGCTCGTTCGTTTAGTTCCGATTCTATTAAGTAATCACAAATACCAATTTTAAGAAAAGACTTAACTTCTAGCTCTAAACTGTCAGCAACTATTAAAATAACAAAACTGTTGTGAGAATGTTTGACAAGGTGAGATAACGCGTCTTCACTCCAATTGTTTTCGCCGAAATACGCCAAAACTAAATCAAAATGATGTGTATGAAGTGGTTTTAATTCAAATAGTGAATGAGTTTCTTCTATTTTAATGAGCGAGTTGCTATCGCACTGCTTTTCCACCGATACAAGCATGTTTCTTAGAACTTGAGAATGCTCTTTATCAGCGGCTAAAAAAATAGAAAGCCCTGGTAATAAACTCATGTGCCAATAATAGTTGTTGCCAACGTTTCCTTTATATAAATAGTTATTTTAAAGAATCAGAAAGTTGTGCCTAAAATATTTGCCAAAAATGCGATTTGGATCTATCAGCTTATCAAAATGTTCAACCGATCTCGGCGCGTATATTTTTTTATTGCCTAGTTAAGATTTAGACGCGTGCCTATGGGCTGTCAATAATAATTACTTTAAATATGGCCGGTTCCGATATTTGCAAAAAATGTATTATTTTTTCAGTTAATTTCTGAATAGAAAAATTATTGACTTATATCGGTATGGGTTTGCACTGCGTTGTATTAGCTGTTGTAAATATATCGATTAAACCAAAAAAACTTATGTAAGTATGAATTGAGAGTCTAACCGCAAGAAATTATTCATAGACATATTTCTGTTTTAATCTAAGCACAGAAAGTTAAAGATACGATTTGCAATTTAATAACGTTTTAGTCACAAATGGTTTGTAAGTCAGCAAGACTGCTTAGATTCCCACGGCTGATCCGAGTTGATGCGCAGTTAATTTATAGCAGAATATACTGATGTAAATAATTATCTTTTTTACTCTAACACTTAGTTATAAGCATTATCGTAAGTCAAATTTTCTAAGATTTAGTTTCATCCTTTTTAGGCAAAATAGCTTAGTTGAGACTAACATTAGTCTACGAGAAAACAGCGGGTTTACCTCTTGTTTCTCGGTAGGATAGACCTTGTCTTAGAGGACTGTGGAAAACCGCCATAATCTAAAGCTTTTCTTTTATGCGTCGATAGCTGTAACTCAAAACGTCAGGGTCCAGCAGAAATTGTGCTGATATTAAGGCATTTTTAGTAGATTTCAAATTTTCGGAATTACGATGAGCGAGAAAACCTCCTTTTCTTGTGGTGAGCATTTAGACATTACACAAGTCGCATCTTTGCACGCTAGGTTATCAAAGGCGATAGCGAAGGCTTCTGTTATTGAGTTAAAAGCAGACAAGGTTGTTAAAGCTGATACAGCCGGACTGCAATTATTTGTTAGCTTGCAAAAAGAAATCTCTGGTACCGGCGGGAAAATTATATGGCGATCACCGAGTGATGCACTCATCAACGCAGTAAAATTACTTGGTTTATCAAAAGTTTTAGACATTAATTAATTTACCATCCGATAAATTTTACATTTTCAACACCGAATTGCTTCAAGGAGTATTTAATGGCTCGCATTTTAATCGTTGATGATTCGGCATCTATGCGCAACATGGTTGCCGCTACGCTGCAATCGGCCGGTCACCAAATTAAAGACGCGGCAGATGGCCAGCAAGCATTAGCTGTTGCTAAAGCTGATCGCTTCGATGCTGTAGTTACCGATCTCAACATGCCCGTGATGAATGGTATTGATCTCACAAAACAGCTTCGAGCGATTCCTAATTACAAATACACACCAATCCTCCTGTTAACCACAGAATCTTCTATGGATAAGAAAAGCCTCGGAAAAACTGCTGGTGCTACGGGTTGGTTAGTTAAGCCTTTTAATCCAGAGAAATTATTAGAAACGATTAAAAAAGTTTTAGGATAGACATTGGCGGAAAATAATGAGCATCGACCTAAAGCAATTCCATCAAGCCTTTTTTGACGAAAGCTACGAAGGCTTAGACTCAATGGAGCAATCACTGCTTGCACTCAGTGATGAAGACGAAACCGATCCGGAATTAATTAATACAATTTTTCGAGCCGCACACTCCATAAAAGGTGGCAGTGCAACTTTAGGTTTTGGTGAAATCGCCAGTTTTACTCACGTACTCGAAACTCTGTTAGACGAGGTGCGTGAAGGTCAAAGAAAGTTGACAGCCGAATCCATTGATTTGTTATTGCAGTCGTGCGACGCACTTCGAGCCATGGTGCATTGCCTAGAGCAAGAGACGCCGATCGATGTCAACGACAGTAAACCGCTGCTAGACGCCTTCGAGGCGATGTTAAACGATAGTGGTCAAAGTGCCGTTTCCGAACCGCAGCAGAAAGAGGTTCAAAAAAATCTCGATGATTCCGACGCAACAGTGATCAGCTCTGCACAAGATGCTATTACCCAAACATTTTTCTCGGGTGATGACGGTGAGCAGAATGATGATCATGGCGAAAAACGCTGGAAAATCGTATTTAAACCGGAACCGCAAATATTATTAACTGGGAACGAACCACTTAGAATTTTTCGCGAATTAGAAAGCATGGGCGATCTCGAGGTTCATGCGCACACCGATCAAGTTCCAAATTTTGATCAGATCACTCTCGACGAATGCTTTATTCATTGGACGTTATTTTTAACCAGTAATGTTGATCAAGACGAGATCAAATCAGCGTTTGATTGGGTTCTTGATGAGTGTGATTTAGACATCACACTTTCAGAAAGCGGTGACGATGATACGGTCGATACCGATGACAATGTTAATACTGAGACTCGTCTACAGCAGGATCACATTAACCTCGATAACCGCGGTGATGAAATTACCGCCGAAGACGACTACGGCGAATCTGCAAGTGATGATCTAGAGTTTGTTCGTGCATCGGCAAGTGTTGTCGCAGCCAAGGTTATCCCCGAAAAAACTACCGCTAAAAAACCAGAGCCCAGTGCTGCCAAATCTACATCTGCAAAAGCAATCTCTGAAAGCAAAGCAATTGCTGACAAAAAAGTAACCGCGCCCGAATCTGCACAAAGTAGCACCACTTCCATTCGCGTGGGAATCGACAAGGTTGATAATCTCATCAATTTAGTCGGCGAGCTGGTCATTACGCAATCGATGCTTTCTGAATTGGGCAATAATTTTGATTTAGAAAAATTAGAGCGGCTTTCACACGGACTAGAACAGCTCAAACAAAATACGCGCGAATTGCAAGAAAATGTAATGCGAATTCGCATGCTACCCATCAGTTTCGCATTTAATCGATTTCCGCGCATGATTCGCGATTTGTCCAATAAAACCGGTAAAAAAGTCGATTTAATCATGTCAGGTGAGCAGACCGAACTTGATAAAACCGTTATGGAACAAATTGGCGATCCTTTGGTGCACCTTGTTCGTAATGCCATAGATCACGGTTTAGAAATGCCCGAAGAACGACGTGCCGCAGGAAAAAATGAAACCGGTAAAATTCATTTAAATGCCGAGCATAAAGGTGGAAACATCGTTATAAAAATTTCTGACGATGGCCGCGGTATGGACCCCGAAAAAATTCGTGCAAAAGCGGTTGAGAAGGGTGTCATCGACGCAGAAGCGGAGCTTTCTGTAGCAGAAATTTACGACTTAATTTTTGAGCCAGGCTTTTCTACAGCCGCCGAAGTCAGCGATTTATCTGGGCGTGGTGTGGGCATGGATGTGGTGCGACGCAATATTAAAGCACTTGGTGGTCGTATAGAAATTGACTCTGAAGTAGGGCGTGGAACCAAAATTTATGTACATTTACCATTAACCTTAGCCATTTTGGATGGGCAGTTAGTTCGAGTCGGACGAGAAGTCTACATAATTCCCTTGGTTGCAATCGTTGAATCGTTGCAAATTAAATCCGAATTAGTTAATCGCGTCTCCGGTAACATGGTTTTATATCGCCTGCGAGAAGATAACGTACCGATTATTCCCATTCACAAAGAATTTAATATTCAAGCCGATAATACTGCTTTAGATAATGCTTTGCTCGTGGTTGTTGAAGGTGAGGGATGTAAAATTGGTTTACTGGTTGATGATTTACTGGCTCAGCAACAAGTCGTTATTAAAAGCTTAGAAACAAATTATAAACGTGTTGACGGTATATCTGGCGCGACGATTCTTGGTGATGGCTCGGTGGCATTGATTCTTGATATTCCCGGTATAATTACCAACGCCTCGCGTTCGCGTCGAAGAAATGTAAGTCCGCGTGCAGCATAAACGGTGAGTTAAATGGATGCCATAATAGAAGTTGCAGAGATTAATCGACTCGATAAAAACGATATCTCATTAGAAGGAATCGATTTTATCTCCGGCGGTAATCAATACCTAACATTTCGTTTGTGCGAAGAACACTACGGTGTGGATATTTTATCGGTGACCGAAATCAGAGGGTGGGATGAACCTACACTGATTCCCAATTCTCCGAACTATGTTAAAGGTGTGATTAATTTACGCGGCGTTATCGTGCCAATTTTAGATCTTCGTATTCGATTTCAAATTGGTGAGGCCAGTTATACACCCACAACCGTTGTTATTGTTTTAGCGGTAAAAAATGACCGCATGAAATGCACAATGGGTTTTGTGGTAGATGCCGTTTCCGATGTGCTCAATGCCAATTCGCAAGATATTAAATCTGCCCCAAGCTTTGGTGGCTTAGTTGCTCCTCAATACATTCAGGGTTTGGTGAATGTCGGCGCAGATGTAGTGACACTGCTAAATGTCGAGCAGCTATTAAAGTTAGATGATGAAGGTTTGCATTATGAGTAATCAATCTCAAGAATATTTAACATTCTTGCTGGATGGCGAAGAGTTCGGAGTCGATATTTTACGTGTCCAGGAAATTATGGTTTGGGCACCGGTAACATCGATTCCCGGAACACCTGAATATTTGCGAGGTGTGATTAATTTGCGCGGCGTCATAGTCCCTATTGTTGATATGCGTCAGAGATTCAACCGCGCTCCGGTAGAATATACCGATACTACCGTTGTTATTGTGTTGCGAACCAGCGAAAGCGATTCTGGTGTAGTTGTTGGTATCGTGGTAGATGCGGTATCGGAAGTCTATAAAGTGGATCCCGTTAATATCAAAAAAGCACCGGATTTTGGTAATCAAATAGACAGTCGCTTTATTTTTGGAATGGCAACTGTGGACGACAAAATTATTATTTTGCTTGATGCAAAGAAACTGCTAAATGTGAATGATTTATACAGTGTAGTTTCTCATGTTCGTCCCAAAATTGGTGAGCCTATCGCGAGCTAATTTAATGTCTTTATAACTAATTTAATGTTTCTATAAAAAGTTATTGCCAAGCAGCGCTAATTTATTAAAGTTAATTGATGAATGATCGACATAATTAAAGCAAGGGTCTGTAAAAGTTGTTGTAAAAAACGGTTGTAAATCGGGTTTTAAAGTTTTGGTTGTTTCTTGAAGTTTGAGGTCATAAGTCGAAGTCTGATTTTCGATTCTTATCAATTCCGATAGTTTTTTACAAAAACTGGTAGTGCATCGTTGTAGTGTTGAAAGCTCTAGAGTGTTCAGGGTTTTCTAAGAAAAATATTCTATAATAATTTCACTGAGCTTGAGTTTAAAACTCAGGAGCCATATTTATGCAAACAGAGCAAAGCCCAGAAGTGTTAGATCAATTAAAAGAACGCTGCGTTAATGCGCTGGATAACATGATTACCGCTATCATGATGGTGGATAGAGATTTTAATGTAACGTACATTAATAAAGCAACACTCAATTTGCTCGGTGGTATAGAAGATAAATTAAAAACGGTCTGGTCGGATTTTTCTGCGTCCGAAGATTATCTGATGGGAAAATGCATTGACGGTTTCCACAAAGATCCCAGTTATCAACGCAAAATACTGAGTGACCCATCCAAGTTGCCATTGCGAACCGATATAAAAATAGCTGACTTAACGATTGAGCTTAATGTCTCGGCAATTGTGGATGCTAATAATAACTACGTTGGTAATACGCTTGAATGGTATGATGTTACCGAAAACAGAAGTTTCAAAAATAGCGCAGTGCAAATGGCCGGGGCTATTGAGCAGTCATTAACTGCTTCCATTATGATTGATCGCGATTTTATGATTACTCATGCTAACAAGGCGACCTTCGAATTATTAAAAAAGCATGAATCTACATTTCAGAGAAAATGGCCAAGCTTTCGGGCCGATCCCGAGAAATTAATTGGCACCTGTGTGGATATGTTTCATAAAAATCCGCAGCATCAACGCCAATTTTTAGCCAACAAAAATAATCTACCCTATAAAACCGATATTAAAATAGAGCACTTAACCTTCGAGCTCAACGTTACCGCTATCAATGACTCAAGGGGCGAATATATTGGCAACGCACTAGAGTGGCAGGATGTTACCGAGATACGCAATCGAGAAATAGAAGTAGGTCGCTTAAATTCCGCTGTTGAAGGCATGACGACCAATTTAATGATGGCAGACGAACACGGAATTATTGTTTATTTAAATCCTTCCGTAAGAGCTATGTTAGAACGGCGTGAAGCCGAAATTAAAAAAATACTTCCTGCGTTTGATACACGCACCATTGTTGGCGCAAATATAGATATCTTCCATAAAAATCCATCTCATCAGCGTAACCTGCTCGCTGATACCAGTAAATTCCCTTTAAATACCGAAATATCGGTAGGTGATTTGCGGTTTAATCTCACCGCGGTGGCTCTAAAGAATAAAGAGGGTAAAAGTTTGGGAATAGCCGTGCAATGGATCGATGTCAGCGACGAGAGAACTGCACAACGTCAAATCGAAAAGTTAATAAACTCGGCAATCAATGGCGATTTGTCACACCGAATCGATGTCAGTGGTTATCAAGGGTTTATTCGCAATCTGGGTGAAGGTATAAACACTCTAATGAACGAGATTGTAAAACCATTCGATGAAGCCATATCGGTTATCAAAGGCCTGGCAGAAGGTAATTTGGAAGAAAAAATGAATGGTGAATATCGTGGACAATTTTCTGAATTGTCTGAAGCGATAAACGATTCGTTAACCAATTTGGCGTCAATGGTTGAGGCCATTCGCTCGGCATCAGGCAACGTATTTAATGCAGCTCGCGAAATTGCACAAGGTAATAATGATTTAAGCCAACGCACAGAAAGTCAAGCGTCGAGCTTAGAACAAACTGCATCGGCGATGGAAGAATTAACGTCAACTGTGCAGCAGAACGCAAAATCAGCCACCGAGGCAACTGAGAAGGCCAACAGCGCCATGGCCCGTGCCAGAAGCGGCGGGGAGGTTGTGGGTAACGCTGTAGCGTCGATGGATGAGATTAATAAATCCAGCAAAAAAATCGCCGATATTATTGGTGTCATCGACGAGATTGCCTTCCAAACTAATTTGTTGGCTTTAAACGCGGCGGTAGAAGCTGCGCGGGCTGGAGAGCAAGGGCGTGGTTTTGCGGTAGTGGCAGCTGAGGTTAGAAATCTGGCCCAACGCAGTGCGACGGCTGCTAAAGAAATTAAAGGTTTAATTAACGATAGCGTTGAAGCGGTAACTCGCGGAGCAAAATTGGTTGATGATACCGGTGTAACCTTCAATGATTTGATTAACGTGGTGCAAGAAGTAGTGGTTATGGTATCGAATATTGATACCGCAGGTCGCGAACAATCCGCAGGCATTACTGAAGTCAGTAAAGCTGTCTCACAAATGGATGAAATGACCCAGCAAAATGCCGCATTAGTTGAAGAGGCCTCGGCATCCAGCAAATCAATGGAAGAGCAAGCCGAAGAGTTATTAAAACAGATGAGCTTCTTTAAATTAGCTGGCAACAGTGATATGCCCACAATGACAAGGAGACCTCGCCAAGGTTCACCGGCACCGGCAAAACGTGCAACAGCTCGTCCGGTAAGAAGCTCTGATGAATGGGAAGAGTTTTAATTACGACGTTTGTATATGCATTTAGCTTCGAATTGTCGTAAAACGAAGAGTTATTCTCAGAATAAACACGTTAGATTTAAGGAAACTCTGAATAACCTAGAGTTTCTCGCGACACAAGGATGTCTCGCCAATTTCAAGAGCGGTAAGTGATTGAAATTGTGAAGAAATTGGAAATCACATTTTCAATTTCTGTCCTCTGATTAAATCATGGATGAGTTAATCAGAGGTTCCTTAAGTATTTTTTACTATGTACAGTATCGACCATTGATTAATCTGAACGGTTTAAACGGAAGTCGATATTTTTTCATGATGTTCAATTTTCTAAATTTTATTTTGAGTTTTCGCCATGACTACACAAGAAGTTATCGATAAACAAGATCAACTTTCTGAAATTGCCAATAACTTGCGTTCCGGTGTCATAGTGACGGATGCAAATGGAACCGTTGACTATGCTAATCGAAGCGCAGAGAAATTATTTTTTAAAAACAAAAAATTATTTCAGTCGTTGGATGAAAATTTCGATGGTACTGCCCTGCAAGGTCAAAATCTCAAGAAAATTATTGATCATGAAAAAAATCTCGGGCAACTGTTTTCCTCAGCTAATGAAGAATCTGTAGTCGCAGATGTCAATTTCGGAAATCGAATATTTTCGGTCTCTGTATGTAAGCTACCAGACTCTGATCAGGTCTCCATGGAATGGTTGGATGTTACCGACCTTAGATTTGCGGATAACGATAGTCAAAGCATTGTTAACGCTGCTTCTCGATCATTCGCAACCATCGAATTCGACTTGGACGGTAATATTTTATCGGCCAACGATAATTTTTTAGCGACGATGGATTATAAAATCGATGAAATTAAGGGCAAACATCATCGAATTTTTGTTTCCGAAGATTACGCCGAGAGTAATGAATACAAAACGTTTTGGAAACAACTGGCCAAGGGTGAATTTAAATCTGGACGGTTTTTACGCCACAATAAATCGGGAGATGATGTATGGATTCAAGCCTCTTATAACCCTATTTTCGACGCCAACGGTGTGCCTTATAAAGTAGTCAAATACGCTATCGACATTACTGAAGAGCAGGTCAAACTTGCAGATCTATCGGGGCAATTAAACGCGATAAATCGCTCGTTGGCGGTTATCGAGTTTGATTTAGACGGTAATATTCTTACGGCCAACCCCAATTTTTTAACGACAATGGGGTATTCTTTGCCGGAAATCCAAGGGAAACATCATCGCTTATTTGTCGATAAAGACTATGCCATATCTTCTGAATACAATGATTTTTGGAAACGATTAAGGTCAGGGGAGTTTTTTTCCGCTGAATTTAAACGATTGAAAAAATCCGGCGAAGAGGTCTGGATTCAAGCCTCATACAACCCTATTCTCGATCTAAAGGGTAAACCGTACAAAGTTGTAAAATACGCATCTGATATTACTCAACAAAAGCAGAAAAATGCAGATTATGGCGGCCAAGTAGAAGCCATTGGTAAGTCTTATGCTGTCATTGAGTTTGAGCTCGACGGTACAATAATTCGCGCTAACGAAAATTTTTTAACGACTTTGGGCTATCGTGCAGAGGAAATAGTTGGTAAGCACCATCGTATTCTTGTTGATCCGAATTATGCCAATAGTGCTGAATACACTCAGTTTTGGGATAAATTAAGTCGTGGTAAATACGACTCTGGCGAATACAAACGTATTGGCAAAAATGGTAAAGAGGTTTGGATTCAGGCTTCTTATAATCCAATTCTTGATTCTAATGGTGAGCCTTTTAAAGTGGTCAAATACGCCGCAGATATCACCGAGCAGAAATTATTAAACGCAGACTTTAGCGGTCAAATAGAAGCCATTGGCTTGTCTCAGGCCGTGATTGAATTTGGGTTAGATGGGACAATTATTACTGCCAATGAAAACTTTCTAAAAACATTGGGCTATGAATTAAATGAAATTCAAGGTCGTCATCATCGTATATTTGTAGAGCCAAGCTATGCAAGTTCTGCCGAATATCGTGAATTTTGGGATAAACTTAATTCCGGAAAGTACGACGCTGGTGAATACAAACGCATTGATAAACACGGTCATGATGTTTGGATTTCTGCCTCTTATAACCCAATTCTCGATCTAAACGGACGGCCTTTCAAAGTTGTTAAATACGCAACCGATATTACCGGTAAAAAACGTGCTGTTGCCAAAATTAGATCGGTATTGAATACCCTATCGGAAGGAAATTTAAACAATTACGTTGACGAAAAGCTTGAAGGTGAATTTAACTTGCTGGCAGATTCGCTCAATGATGTTATTGATCGTTTAAATAATTTGGTCACTGAAATTCGCACTGCCTCAAGTAATGTATTTTCGGCCGCGCGAGAAATTGCCCAAGGTAATGACGATCTCAGTCAACGCACCGAGTCCCAGGCGTCAAACTTGGAAGAAACCGCCTCTGCAATGGAAGAGTTAACGGCAACGGTACAACAAAATGCGAATTCTGCTACCGAGGCTCGAAGCAAAGCCGGCGAAGCAATGGTAAAAGCAACCAATGGTGGCGAAGTTGTGCAAAGCGCCGTGACAGCCATGGAAGACATTAATAAATCCAGTAAAAAAATCGCCGACATTATTGGTGTGATTGACGAGATTGCCTTCCAAACTAACTTATTGGCCCTCAATGCTGCTGTTGAAGCGGCCCGCGCCGGTGAACAAGGACGCGGCTTCGCCGTTGTCGCCGCAGAAGTCCGTAATCTTGCGCAGCGCAGTGCTTCGGCAGCTAAAGAAATTAAAGGTTTAATTAACGACAGTGTTGATGCGGTGACTAAGGGCGCGAAATTAGTGGATGATACCGGCCATACATTTGGCGAATTAGTCGGCGCAGTTAAAGAAGTTGTTGCCATGGTTTCAAGTATCGATAATGCCAGTCGCGAACAATCAGCTGGGATTACCGAGGTCAGCAAAGCCGTCTCGCAAATGGATGAAATGACACAGCAAAATGCGGCACTTGTTGAAGAAGCTTCGGCGTCCAGTCGCTCTATGGAAGAGCAGGCGCAAACACTGCTAAAACAGGTCAGTTACTTCCAAATTTCCGGTGGTGATACCGGCCAGGTTGCAAATGCCAGCTATGGAGCCAGTTCTGGACCGAGTCGCTCCAACGCGCGACCTAAATCAGTACCAGTTAAAGCCCAAAAAACTCGCTCAACAGATGAGTGGGAAGAGTTTTAGAAGCATATAAAGAGCGCTCGGTATTTCTGTTAATGCATTAATGTGTGATCAGAAATATCGAGGTCGTTAAGACTACATCAGCGAAGACTGAATAAAATAACCGGCTTGGGTGCGTGATTTATTCACAGATTTAATTGAGCACCGCTCATTAATACACAATTAAAGCAACAAATAACGGAATCGATTTATCCGTTACACCCAGGCTCAGATCGATACCGCTGTTACTAAAAAAAATCGGTAACGCCTTTTTTGAGGGTATTGTGTGGAAACCGCAAGAGCCGATCAACATAGATTAAATAAACGGGAGTTCGAAGACCTTTGTTCAATGGTATACGACTATACCGGTATTGTTCTTGTCGAGAGTAAACGCGAAATGGTGTATCGACGAATAATGCGTAGAGTAAGAGCCATTGGAATTGGTAGTTTTTCGGAATATTTTCGGTTAATTTCTGATCCGAATAGCGAAGAATTACCTAATTTTTTAAATGCAATTACAACAAATCTCACCAGTTTTTTTCGAGAAAATCACCATTTTGATTATTTAAAAACGGATTTTTTACCTGAGCATGAACGCGACTACGGACAAGACAAGCGTCTGCGAATCTGGTCAACTGCCTCATCTACAGGTGAAGAACCTTATAGTCTTGCTATTACCTTACGAGAATATTTTGGCTCACGTATAAACAATTGGGATTGCAAAATATTGGCGACGGATCTTGATACCACAGTGCTAGAAACAGCCATCAACGGTATCTACAAATTCGAACGTGTTGAAAATATTCCCGAAAAAATTCAGAAAAAATGGTTTTTACGTGGCAGTGGTGATAACAGTGAATACGTTAAGGTTTCACAAGATCTTCAAGATTTAATTACCTTTAAGCAATTGAATTTGATGCACGATTGGCCAATGAGAGGCCCGTTCGACGTTATTATGTGCCGCAATGTTCTTATTTATTTTGATAAGCCAACGCAAGCGAAGTTGTTGGGTAAGTTTATGGGTTTATTGCGTGTAAATGGTGTACTAATGTTGGGGCACAGTGAGAGCATCGCCAAAGGTTACGATGAGCTTGAGTGTCGTGGGAAAACCATATATGTAAGGCGTCGTTAAAAAATAATGTAAGCGCAGCTATCTAGATCGGCAATTGTGCATTCATCAGAAATTTATGCAGAGAAGAATTAGTACGACTATGCAAAATAAACATTACGAACCTGCATTAGAGCTGTACCCAGCGTTAGACGGATTTGAATCTATTCGTCGTTACTTGGATAAAAGTGAAAAGCGATTTATTGCCAAAATTTTACCGGGTGAATTTTATGTCTCGAAATACGACAACGAATTGATTGCTACAACATTGGGTTCTTGCGTGTCGGCCTGTATTTGGGATGAGAATAACGGCGTTGGTGGTATGAATCATTTTATGCTGCCGGTTTCAGATGTTGAAGCCAGTAAAGTGACTTGGGGTAATGTTGCAAGCGATGCAACTCGCTACGGTAACTACGCTATGGAGCATCTTATCAACGAAATTTTAAAAAATGGCGGTATTCGCCGCAATCTGCGCGCTAAGGTATTTGGTGGCGGTTGCGTGCTTAATCAGAGTAACGATGTTGGCGCGCGCAATGCCGAATTTGTACGGCTCTATTTGCATCAAGAAAATATAACCTTATTAAGTGAAGATCTTGGGGATATATATCCACGAAAAGTGCTTTTTGATCCTTTAACAGGTCGGGCACGAATGAAGAAAATTCGTACTCTCGATAACGATAATATTGTTGCGCGTGAACAAAGTTATCGCTACGACATCGAGCATACGCCTATTGAAGGCAATATCGAGTTATTTTAATAATGAAAAAAATTAAAGTTATTATTGTTGATGACTCACAATTAATTACCCGCATACTCTCGGAAATTCTCTCTCAAGATCCCAATATTGATGTGGTGGGAATTGCTTACGACCCTTATGAAGCGCGGGAAAAAATCCGGCAGCTAAACCCGGATGTGATCACACTTGATGTCGAAATGCCTAAAATGGACGGCATTACGTTTTTGAAAAATATCATGCGTTTACGTCCATTGCCGGTTGTCATGATTTCTACACTCACTCAATCGGGCGCCGGCATTACCTTAGAAGCACTCGAAATTGGCGCTGTAGATTTTATTCCCAAGCCCAAATCTATGCCTGGTGAGCGCCTTGGTGCTATGGCGGCAACCATCTGTCTGAAAATAAAACAAGCTGCGCGCGTTAATTCGGCAATCTTTGAAAACTATATTGATGCAGAACCGGTTAAAAGAGCCGTGATAAAAGGTAGTTCAAATAAATCGGGTCATATCAAACTCATTGTAATAGGTGCTTCTACCGGTGGTACCTTAGCGCTAAAACAGGTATTTACCGCACTGCCGAAAGGTATGCCGCCTATTGCCGTTGTTCAACATATGCCCGAAGGATTTACGGCATCGTTTGCGCAAAGGCTAGATAATTGTTGTGAGCTTTCTGTAGAAGAATTTAGTGAAGACGGATGCGATTTGGAGCCAGACCACATTTATATCGCACGCGGTAATCAGCACTTTACGGTGAAAAATATTGCTGGTCGATTAAAAGGCTCAGCGGTTGATACTGAACCGGTAAATCGCCATAAACCGTCGGTGGATGTTCTGTTCGATTCGGTTGCCAGTTGGTGCAATGATCAAGTTATTGGTGTGATTTTGACAGGAATGGGCGCCGATGGCGCTATGGGTATGTTGCGCCTCAAGAAAAAAGGTGTGATGACGATAGCGCAAGATGAGGCAAGCTCTGTTGTATGGGGTATGCCTAGAGTTGCTGTTGAAAATGATGCCGTCGATTATGTTTTACCGCTGAATAAAATAGCACAGTTTCTGGTAGACCGGTGTGCGTAGCGTATGTTTTGTTAAAAGCAAATTAATCGTGCAAGTTTATAATACGTTGCATAATTTAGGTTCTGCTTCTAAAGTTTTTGATAAGTGTGCCAGAAAATTTTTTATTCGTTTTTGTTGTAAATAAAAAATTGGTCTATTACTTCAGTGGTGAAGTTTAGGATAACAGCTTTGTTCTGTAGGCTGGCTCTAGGAGTTTTTTATTTAGGTATCTTAGGTCTATGTATCTTAGGTTTAAGTATCATAAACAAAACGACAGATCGGAATTTTTCGGCGTAGCTCCAATGTTATACAAATTAGAGCATTTGTGGTTAACGTCAAAGACATTTTTTATTGAGTTATGGAAGACTCTAAAAATTTCAGATTAGCTCTACCATGATTTAATCTGGGTGAACGCATTGAAAACATGATTTTTAATGTTGGCAAATCATTTACTCTTTTTTGTAATTGGCAACGCTTTATAGTGCCGCAGAAAGTTCAAGGTTAATGAAAGTTCCTTTATTTTATTTGGAGTTTTTCATAGTTATATCGTTGTTGTTATTACGGTATTTATTAATACGAAAATGAGGTTGGTTTAGGAGAGACGATGTTGTCTTCGAAAATAGTCAAACAGATCGCAATACCCGCGATCTTGAGCATCGTGTTTCTTGGACTGTTGATGATTGATTTGACTCAATGGCTGCTGGTTGGCGGTTTTATTGTTACAACCTTTTCTTGGTTTCTCGCGATCTATTTTATCAATGCATCTGGGCGAAATAATTTATCGGATACTGATTTTGAGGCCGATATGAATGTTGCCTTTCAATCTGAAATGAAAAAAATCGGCGATGCAATTGAAAGTATCTTAAATGAAGAATCCGCTCACGTGCATGAACATATCAATCGTATTCGCGGCTTGATTCAGGACTCTACGCTTCTTCTCCAGGAAAGTTTTGCCAATGTAGTAAGCCAAACAAAATCACAATCGAATATGGCTTTGAGTTTTGTTGAAGGCTTAGGTAAAAATCAAGAGATTGAAGCGGCAAATGATGCTGAAAAATCGTTTAATTTTAAAAACTTTGTCAATCATGTTGACGAAATTCTCCAGGGCTATGTCGAGCTATTAGTGGATATTAGCGATAAAAGTATCTCGGCTATTCACAAAATTAATGATATGACTCGGCATATGGAGAGCATGTTTTCGATTCTTGACAGTGTTCAAAAACTTGCCGAGCAGACTAATCTTTTAGCCTTAAATGCCGCGATCGAAGCCGCACGTGCGGGTGAAGTAGGGCGCGGTTTTGCGGTAGTTGCTGACGAGGTTCGATCTTTATCGGTGACCTCGGCATCATTAAATCATGAAATTCGTATTAAAATTCAAATGGCTAAAACCAGCATGGCAGATGTAAATGCTGAGGTTGGGGCCATTGCATCACTTGATATTAACTCTGCCATTGAAGGACGGCTTAATATCGATAGTATGCTGACAAAAATAGAAGCGTTTAACCGTAAAACGGAGGCAATGTTAGGTAATCTTACCCAGGCGACGTCTTCAATTGAAGTTGAAATCAATAATTCCATTCGCGCATTGCAGTTTGAAGATATTATCAGTCAGCTCTCTGATCATATTCAACAACGTTTGGGCCATATTAGAGAGGTTGCTTCGGTCAGCCACGTTGACATGGCGCAAGCCCAAGATATACCACAATTGCACAGCGTTGCCGAACGATTGGATAAAATGCGACAAGATTTTCGGGCGCAGAACCTTGCTCAGAAAGTCGAGCAAAACAGTATGGACGAGGGTGAAGTCGAGCTGTTTTAAGGTAGATCAAAATTTCAATAAATGTTTTTGGTTAATGATAGAAGTCACCGGTAAAGGTAATTATAATGACAATTTCTGTCCGTAACGACAATGGTGTTGTTACCATCACATTGGGTAATAGCTTTGATTTTGAGTCGGTTGACTCATTTCGTAGTGCTTATGTCAATAATCCAAGCGTTAATTATCAAGTTGATTTTCGCAATACAGACTATATGGAAAGTTCTGGTTTAGGCATGTTGTTAAATATGCTTAGATACTTCGGTGATGGTAACGTCTCTATTAAATTGATTAACTGTCGGCCACAAATTCTTAAAGTCTTAAAAATCTCGAATTTTCAACGTAAATTTGAAATAAAATAACATGTCAATTTTTTTGGTGGATAGTAACGAACAATCACGCTGTCGTTCGTTGGAGCTACTGTCTCATCTAGAAGCGGCCGTTAATGTTGCGGCTACCGGTGCTGAGCTATTACAATTTTTAGATCAAGATAAAGATTGGCCGACTCTAGTTGTTATTGCCGATAATGTAACCGATGTTGATTGTATTGAATTAGCCAAAGAGGTTCGCAGCCGTGCCGATGAACGTTATGTAATCATTAATTTTGTTATTGAGCAGCACTGTGAGTCTAACTGTTTGGATCGCTTTTTGTCGGTGGGTGATGACATATTTTTACGCTCGCAATATCCGGATTTATTAAAGGCACGATTGGCAGCGCAAAATAGATTAATAAAACGATTTGTTAATACCAACAAAGATATTAATTCTTATGAAGAATATCGTCAAAACATTATTTTAGAGCAGGATATTGTCGAAAAAATATTTGATACTCACTGTGCTCGGCATTTAATTGAGCAGGGTAACATTTTTACCAATGTGTCTGCTAAAGCTATGTTAAATGGCGAAATCCTTATTACGCAAACCGGGCCAACCGGAAGTATTTATATTGTCATTGGGGATGTTTCTGGAAGAGGTTTACCGGCGGCGCTCGGCGGATTACCGACATTTACAACGTTTCGTACCATGGCAAAAAAAGGTTTACCGGTCGGTAAAATTGCTGCCGAGATGAATCGCAATTTGCTGACAATGTTGCCGGACAATATGTTAATGGCGGTGTGTATAGTAGAATTAAGCTGCCATCGCGATAGGCTTACGGTTTGGTCTGGTGGAATGCCTCCTGGATTAATTGTTTCGAGAACCGGTGAATTTCGTGAAAAAATTGTTCCTAAACATGCGCCTCTAACCGTTGTGTCGGAAATCGATTTTAGCCAAGACGTTAATGTTTATTCTTTAAAGTCGGGTGATCGCGTATACCTTTATACTGATAGCTTAGATCAAACCAATATCGACGGTGGTATCTCATTTACCGAAAACGATCTACTGGATGTCATTAAATCGGATATTGGTACCGCATTTTCGCGTATGTGTCAGGTAATCGCTCAGCGTTCAGATAACACTGATTCGGTCTTTGTTGAATTGGTATGTGACGACACGGGTTCTGAGCTGGAGTCTGAGCAGCGAGACAAACAAGCCGTTGCCCTGCCTTGGAGTTTAGATATTTATCTAACGGCAAAAGAGTTACGGTCTTTAAATCCTACTCCGCAAATTATTCGCCTACTATCTAATGCGATTGGGTTAGATGTTCATCAGGATTTTTTATCAACGATTATTTCTGAGCTTTACAGCAATGCGCTTGAGCATGGCGTGCTCGGATTGGATTCGCAGCTTAAGAAAACCGACGAAGGTTTTTTAGAGTACTACAGCGCAAGGGCCGAGCGTTTAGAAATGCTCACTGACGGTTGGATACGAATAAAAATTGCGTTTGTCGATGGTAACGTGGACATCCTAATTCATGACAGTGGTGCGGGTTTTAATACTGATGAATCCAAGGACGTTGACGAGTCTGAAAGCTTTGGTCGAGGGCTCGATATTATTCGCTCTTTATGTACACGTTTGGAATATTCTTATGGCGGTAGTTGTGTTCAGGTGAGCTACCCTGTTGTCTGAGGCAATTACTGTGTCGTTGTTTTACTGATCTGACCGATATGTCTGCGACTTTTTTTACTTGCAAAGTTTTGGGTGTTCCTAAATTAGGTTAATTGGAAATTAACTTCTATTTTCTAGTTAGTGCTGTCTGCAAGCTGGGCTAGTTCAAGTTGACATTCATAGATACCTGTTGCGCTTAATTCACCTATATAAAGTATATCAATAAGCTTAATCGATATTGTCACTAGTTTGAGTTTCTCGGCGAACCTTCTGTGTCTATGCTCTTCGGCAATTTCCGATCTCCTGGACGGTTTCCGAGTCCATTCAAAGTCTACAACTCTGGTCTTTTCTAATAAAAAGTATTTTCATTGGTTAGAGAGTTTTACCTTTCAATACTGAAAATAATTTCCGTAATTTGGTAAAAGATTATTTTCCAAAAACTCATCGTTAAATTTTACAACTGAATAAATCCTCGATGTATCTGTTAGTTTTCTTCCAAGTCATTTACCGATCATAAATACAACCGCAAAAAGTGTCAGGCAATTATATAGTTGAGATTTTTATTCCTTCACTTTAATTTATCGCCCAGTTTTCTCAATCAATTTCTCTCCGTGACATATAAGATCGAATAATAGGAAATTGTATCTTGCGGCGATTGGCGGTTTATTCCTCCTCGCTTGTTGAATTCTTTAAAAGTGTTTTCAGACTCCGATCAAGTTTTACGGCCCTGTAGAATTAGCACTTTGATTAAAATAGGTGGCTTTTTGCTTTTTTTTAATAGTTGCTTAGTGTGCATGAAATTACCGAAATAAATAGTTTGTTTAAGTTTTGTTATCACAAAAAACTTTTTTCGGCATTGTAGAATGGTTTAAATTGGGTCATGGTAAGCGGCTGATGCACGATTATTTATAAAAATAAAATTCGTTAATTACCGTTGTTGATGTGCGCTAAGTGTTGGATTTTAGAAGATAAATTCAATAAATAATTTTGTGTCGATCTTTTTTATAGGGCTTTGTGAATAATTTTGCTGGGTGATTTATTTTTATTCACCATAAGGAATTATTTAAGAAAATAGAATTTCTGAATAAGATTATTTCTCTGCACTTGTATAGTGCGTACCTTACTTTAGCGTACTGTGTGATGTGTTTTTTGAGAGCACAATTTTAATTTGAACGAAATGTTGAGAAAAATATTTCTGCTTATTTCCAAAAAAACCGTTTTTTTTCTGGCCGGGTTGATCTGAATTTACCCGGTATAAGGAACTTTTTTAATTATAACTAACTGGCTAATAAAAATTAGTCAGGAAATGGTATGCGCTTTGCTCCCTACGTTTTCAGAACGCGTAGCAAAGCATTAGTTCCTTAGTAAATTTCTAAGGTGACTTAATGCATGATGTGTTCATGCTACCAAATCAAGATTAACACTTTATGAATGTATTGGTGTTGCCGTGATTTCGGCGATCCGTATCGCTTTTATTTGAATTTGTAGACCTTAGGTGAATAAGCTTTGGAGATTATATGAAGCATTTTAAGACAAAATTACTTTCTGTTGCTGTAGCAGCAATTTGTGCAGAAAGTGCTTTAATCACAAACGTTGCGTACGCGCAAAGTTCGGATTTGGAGGAAGTGGTAGTAACGGGTGTGCGTGGTAAGCCTCGCTCAGTTTCAGATTCTCCAGTACCGGTCGATGTTTTTAACGCTGAAACCATCGAATCAATCTCCTACAGCGATACCAACGACATTCTCCAAACTCTTGTTCCTTCTTACTCTGCCGACCGTAGCCCAATTGCCGACGGTGCAACCTTTATTCGTCCAGCAAGCTTACGTGGCCTGCCAACCGATAAAACCTTGGTATTGGTTAACTCTAAGCGTCGTCATCGTGCGTCTTTGGTTGAAATTGGCGGTTCTGGTACTCAAGGTCCAGACGTTGCAACCATTCCTGCTGAAGCGTTGAAAAACATTGAAGTTTTACGTGACGGTGCTGCTGCACAGTACGGTTCAGATGCGATCGCGGGCGTAATTAACTTCATCTTAAAAGACAACAGTGAAGGCGGTTCTTTCTCTGTTAACTACGGTGAATACTACGAAGGCGACGGCGAGCAAGCTACTCTTTCGGGTAACATTGGTTTTGCACTGGGCGAAAACGGCTTCTTAAGTATTTCTGGTGAATACACCGATAACGAAGCGACTTCTCGTGGCGAGCAATACTGTGAGTTATTCTTCTGTTTAGATCCTTCTAACCCTCTGTACGAAACGTTTATTAACCAAGACACAACGAATGATCCAGTTTTAGAAGCTCGTATTGCTCTAGCTCAAGATCCAGACTTTCTTGCTGCATCACGCAACGCGTCTTTGGAAGGCGATGTTGTACAGCCTTGGGGGCAGCCAAACTTTGAAGGCACTAAGTTGTTCTTCAACTCTGGTTATGACGTAAGTGATAGCACTCAGGTATATGCGTTTGGTAACTACACCCAGAGTGAAGGTGACGGCAGCTTCTTCTACCGTTTCCCATTCAACGGCACTGTTGAAGATTTGCGTACCGAAAACGGTGATATTTACAACCCGTTAGATATCTTCCCGGGCGGTTTCACTCCTCGCTTCTTCGGTGAGATTGAAGACTACTCCTTAGCCGGTGGTATCAAAGGTGAATTCGATTCTACCTTTACCTACGATCTTAGCGCTCGTTACGGTTACAACGAAATTGAGTACACCCTTCGCAACACCATTAACCCATCTTTGGGCCCAGATTCTCCAACTTCTTTTAAACCCGGTTCTTTAAGTAACGAAGAATTCCAGATCCAAGCGGATTTTGTTAAAGAATTCGATAGCGGCTTAGTGGTTGCGTTCGGTGCTACCTACTTAGATGAAGAATACGATATTTCTACCGGTGAGCTGAGTTCATACGAAGCGGGCCCCTACGCAAGTGCCGACCCTTTCGGTTTCTGTGATGACAATGGTAACGAAACTGCTGCAGGTCTTGCAGTTATTGCCAATGGTTCAACTCTAGATTGTGACAACCCAGAGGATGCTGTTTACAATATCGTAGGTGTTGGTTCTAACGGCTTCCCAGGTTTCTCTCCGGACTTCTCTGATACCTACAGCCGTGACTCTTACGGCGTATATGTTGATGTGAGCAAAGACGTCACCGACAAGCTATTCCTACAAGGTGCTTTACGTTACGAAGACTACTCTGACTTCGGTGACGAGCTTGTTGGTAAGATCGCTGCGCAATACGACATTAACGACGTATGGGGCTTCCGTGCTTCTATCGGTACCGGTTTCCGTGCACCAACTCCTGGTCAGCAAGGTACCACCAACGTATCAACTCGTTTGCCAAACGGTTTCCCAGTTGCCACGGGTCTGTTCCCAGCTAGCAGTGACGTAGCACAAGCATTGGGTGCTTCTCCGTTAGATGCTGAGACCTCTTTGAACTACACCTTCGGTTTCACCGCTAACTACGATGCATTCAGCTTAACTGTTGACTTCTACCGTATCGAAATCGAAGACCGTACCTTCGCGGTATCAACTCGTAACGTTTCTACCGATCCAACTGATGCTGACGCTTTTGCAAACTTCCAAGCGTTACAAAACGCAGGCGTTGTTGGTGCTGAATCCATCGGCGGCGTATTCTTCTTTGCAAACGCTTTCGACACGATTACTTCGGGTGTTGATATCGTAGCAACTGCGCCTTACGAGTGGAGCAACGGTCAATCTACCGATTTCACTGCGTCTATTAACTTCAACAAAACCGAATTCGATTCTGACCCAAGCGAATTCTTAAATCCAGAAGACCAGTTCGACTTCGAGAACTTCGATCCAGAATGGCGTGCAACCTTGACGGCTGTTCATCACATCGGTGACTTGTCTCTACTTGCTCGTGCTAACTACTATGGTGAATCTGAAAACTCAAACAACAATGGTGAAGTTACTGCGGATAATCCTAACGGTTTAACTTATCAAGACTTTGATCCAGTTGTTTTCGTGGACTTGGAAGCTAGCTACCGCGTAAACGATAACTTCACGGTTTCTTTGGGTGGTCGTAACATCTTTGATGAATTCCCAGATGAAGACGAAATCGGTGACTACGGTAACGGTCGTATCTACCCATCTGACACCATCGTTGATTGGCAAGGTGGCTACTACTACCTACGCTTGAAAGCAGACTTCTAATTTCTGCTTAAGCAGGGTTAGTGCTTAACCCTGCTGACTGATCTTAATCTCAATGCGTGACTGTTAAGCCTTTCCTCTGGAAAGGCTTTTTTATATCTAACGAATAAAAAGCTCGTATGGGTTAGAAAGGTTTTCTATCTATCGTTGCTTAGGTCGTTAATATTTGCACTATAGGAAGCTCTGATTAACCTAGAGTTTCCAGCGACACAAGGATGTGTCGCCAATTTCAAGAACGGTAAGTGATTGAAATTGTCAAGAAATTGGAAATCGCATTTTCAATTTCTGTCCTCTGATTAAATCAGGGATGAGTTAATCAGAGGTTCCTATAGCCATAATGTCTTAATTTGGAGCAAAATTTTCCAATGTGTAATTCATCTGGAGCTTTTGTCGAGGCGTATTTTAATTCCATTCAGCATTTTAAAATTTTCATACAAGATATCTTTAGCGGCGACCGTGAAAATAATTCGAGAACGGTGAGTGTATGTGATTAACTGCTGGATGATTTAATCAAAGGAGAGAAGTTGGTAATACAATTTTTAATTTCTTCATAATTTCAATCACTTACAGCTCTTGAAATGAGCGGCACATCTTTGTATTACTAGAAGCTCTGCTAATTAGAGTTCTTATACACTCAGGGAATTTAGTTACTGTTCGTTGTGTAACTTACCGGTGGTGTTTTTGCTGGTCTTGCATGTTAAATACTGTAAGTATTTACTTGGGCGGGAATTATTTTTTAACTGAGAAATCAAGATTATTATTTATAATTACCCAATTTGATTTTGTGGTTTAGATCGAATTGTTTCGTTGATACCACCTTCCGATTTTAATGCGAGTGTCTATCCATGTTAGTGCAGGGCTTAGCCCGTATCGTTAATTCTTTATGTTCCCAACATATCCGTAAGATCATTTTGGTGGGCTGTATAACGGCTTTGTCGGCGTGTTCAAAAGAAGGTCCAGAGACCGGTTTGCGTCCAGGTGCTGGTGACCGCCCTCCAACGCCAGTGGTGTTGGGTGAAATCAAAGAGCAATTTTTAGTTGATGAGATTGAAGTCATTGGCACCATGGAGGCCTTTGAATCAGTCATGATCAGCTCGTCGGTGACCGATAATGTTTCATCGGTCAATTTTAAAGACGGTCAATTGGTGAAAGAGGGTGATGTTCTGGTCACCTTAACCAGTGACGAGCAAGTAGCAGAATTAGACGAAGCTCGTGCCAATTTAAAAGACTCTGTTCGCCAGCTTGAGCGCTTAGAAAGCATTGGCAAAAATTTAGCATCGCAGTCTGACATCGATCTTGCCCACGCCGCGGTTGATGCCAATCGTGGACGACTACAAGCGATAGAGGCACGTTTAGACGACCGTATTATCCGCGCGCCATTTTCTGGCGTACTCGGGTTTCGCCAGGTCAGTGTTGGTGCCTTGGTGACTCCGGGGACTGAAATCACTACTCTTGATGATATTCAAACCCTTAAACTCGATTTTACGGTTCCCGAAGTGTATCTGGCTCAGGTTCAACCCGGAAACCTCGTCACTGGTATTAGCCCGGCTTGGCCAGACCAGGAGTTTTCTGGTCGTGTAGTCACCTTGGGCTCTCGCGTTGATCCTGTTACCCGTGCCATCTCTGTTCGTGCAGAAATTCCCAATCCCGAACTTAAATTGCGTCCCGGCATGCTGATGAATGTCACGCTCTATTCGGGTCAATATTTGGGTTTGGTGGTAGAAGAGAGTGCGCTGGTACAAACCGGTAGTCGTGCCTCAGTATTTATTATTGACCAAGACAATAATGCGCAACAAACACCGGTGACCTTAGTAAAACGCATTCCCGGACAGGTAGTGATTTCTGGCGACGCGGTTAAAGCCGGCGATCGTGTTGTGGTCGATGGTACTCTTAACTTAAGGCACGGCGCCAAAGTGCACGCTGTCGAAGATGAGCAATCATCAGTATCGGGAAATTCGCTAGGTCCCAATCGGGATAAATCCTAAACAAATCTTCTTACGCGGTGAGCCGATAAATTTTAATTTGGCTCATCGAATATTTATTCCTGTCTGCGTATTTGTCGCAGATTCTTCAGTCGCTTGAGTAGGTTATGACGCTATCTGATATTTGTATCAAACGACCGGTATTTGCCTCCGTTATTGCATTGTTGATGGCTGTTTTCGGTGTCTTTTCTTTTCAGCAATTATCAACTCGCGAATACCCAGATATTTCACCGGCACAGATTTCCATTCGTACAGAATACCCTGGTGCCGCCGCCGACATCGTTGAAAATCGTATTACTCAGGTTATTGAAGACGAAGTGAGTGGTATCGAAGGAATTAAATCGATTCGCTCGACCAGTATCGATGGCCGCTCGACCATCAACATGGAGTTCGATCTTAATCGCGATATTGATCAGGCTGCCAACGATGTTCGTGATTTCGTCTCACGGGTTGAGCGGCGACTTCCAGAAGAAGCTGAAGATCCTGTGATTAACAAAGCCGATGGTGACGCGCGTCCGATTATTTTTATCAGCTTGGTTTCCGATACTTGGTCGATCATGGAATTGACCGACTATGCCGAGCGTTATCTTAAAGATCGCTTCAGCGTTGTACCCGGTGTTTCTTCGGTCAATATTTTTGGTGGTGGTAATCCATCCATGCGTATTTGGATTGATCGCCAAGAACTCGCCGCCCGTGACTTAACGGTATTGGATATTGTCGATGCGTTGCGACGCGAGAACGTAGAGTTACCCGCGGGTCGCATCGAATCCTTCTCGCGTGAGTTTCCGGTGCGAATTATCCGTAACTACCAAAACCCTGAAGACTTTAAGCAACTGGTTATTCGTCGCGGTGAAAACGGCCACTTGGTTCGTTTAGGCGAAGTTGCCGATGTGGTAATTGATCGCGAAAATCTCCGTCGAATCTTTTTGACCAATGGCAGCGACAGTATGGCTATTGGTATTGTTAAGCAATCCAACGCCAATACTGTTGAAGTGCTTGAAGGTGTCCACGAAGAGTTGCGCAAAATTGCCGAAAGCTTGCCGCCGGAGGTACAGATCACTGCTTCGGGTGATGCCTCTGAATTTATTCAAGCCGCCATTGATGGCGTTTACTGGACCATCGGTGCCACAGTTTTACTTGTGGCATTTGTGTTGTGGTTATTCCTCGGCAGTTTGCGGGCACTGTTAATTCCTGTGGTGTGTATTCCTCTATCTCTACTGGGATCTTTCGTTGCTCTCTATGCGTTTGGTTATTCCATCAACTTGATTACCTTGTTGGCCATGGTGCTGGCCATTGGCTTGGTGGTTGATGACGCGATTGTTGTTCTCGAAAACATTCACCGCCGTGTTGAAGAAGGCGAACCGCCTTTGGTTGCTGCCTATTATGGTGCTCGACAAGTAGGCTTTGCGGTCATTGCCACTACCGTGGTTTTAGTGGCGGTATTTGTGCCTATTAGCTTTTTGGGCGATAACACCGGTCAAATTTTCTCGGAACTCGCCGTTGCGATTTCGGCGGCTGTTATCGCGTCAACGATTTTAGCGCTGACCATCGTGCCGATGATGTGCAGTAAATTATTGCATTCCAACGAAAAACAAATTGGTTTTATTCGTTGGATGAATTCGGCAATGGATCGCATGAGTAATCGCTACGAAAGCTCGCTGCGTGGCTCAATGAAGTTCGTTCTGCTGCCAGTTCTGTTGTGTATTATCGCGGGTGCTTCCGTGTACTTTTTTATGGGCGAAGTCGAACAAGAATATTCGCCTTCGGAAGATCAAGGCACCTTAATGGCCGTCGTGAGTGCTGAAGAAGGTACCAGTATCGAAAAAATGCGCTCAATCATTAATCAGCTCAATGGCAGTTTAGAAAGCCGGGTCGAGTCTGGGGAATTAACACGGGTTTTGTTTGTGTCACCATCGTTTGGATCGTTAAATCCCATTTCGGCGTTTTCTCGAATTTCGTTTACCAACTGGGAAAATCGCGACAAGTCTGTATTTGAAACTCAAAGAGAATTAATGCAGGAATGGCGTGATATTCCCGGTATTCGCGCCGGTGTATTCGTACCCAATGGTTTAAGTCGTGGCGGCGGTAACAATCCCATCGAGTTTGTTATTCAAGGTGATAGCTACGAAAACCTCATTGCTTGGCGTGATATTGTCATGGAAGCGGCGCGTAAGAGTGGTATGTTTACCGGCCTTAATTCCGACTTAAAAGAAACACAGCAGCAGGTGCATTTATCGGTGGATAAAAACCGCGCCGCTGCGCTAGGTGTATCTATCGAAACCATTGGTGAAACTCTACAGGCATTAATGGCCGACCAAGAAGTTTCGCGTTACGTAAAAGACGGCTTGGAATATCCAGTTATTTTGCAGGTAAAAGCCAATCAGCGTGATAACAACGACGATATTTCTAACACCTATGTGCGTTCGTCAAACAGTGGTCAATTAATATCTTTGGCTAATTTGGTAAAAATTGAAAACACTGCCGACATTTCTAATTTACAGCGCTATAACCGCTTGCGTGCAGTAACCATTACCGCAGGTTTGTCTCCGGGCGTTACCTTGGAACAGGGTTTAAGCTTTTTAGAAGAAACCGTTAAATCGGCTCTGCCCTATCAGGCGCAAATTGATTACAAAGGTGAGTCTTTAGAATTTAAAGAATCCACCAACAGTTTGTTCTTTGTGTTTGGTTTTGCACTGTTAGTTTTATTTTTGGTAATGGCTGCACAATTTGAAAGCTTTGTGCATCCAACGGTGATTATGTTTACCGTACCTCTAGCCATTGCCGGTGGTTTACTGGGTTTGTATGTAACCAATTCGACCTTTAATATTTTTAGCCAAATTGGCTTTTTAATGTTAATTGGTATTGCAACCAAAAACGGTATTTTGCTGGTAGAGTTTATTAATCAGCTGCGCGACGAAGGTATAGCGTTCAAAGATGCTATAACCCAAGCCTGCCGTTTGCGATTGCGCCCAGTATTAATGACAACAGTGTCTACCGTGGTTGGCGCAATTCCATTGGTAATGGCAGCGGGTCCCGGCTCGGCGAGTCGTAATGTACTTGGCATTGTGGTTTTATTTGGTGTTGCCTTCGCTGCGCTGTTAACGCTTTATGTGGTGCCAGGTTTTTATCAGTTGCTCGCCAAAAAAACAACGTCGCCGGAACACGTTGCTCGTGAGCTAGATCGATTGGAAAAACTAAACACTAAAACTTCTTAACATTTCTAGGAATAGCATTTGCTACTGGTTTCTTACCGTTCGAAACTCTGATTAACCTAGAGTTTCCAGCTCACAAGGATGTGTCTTCCGATTAAATTATTGCGGAGTTAATCGGAGGTTTCAAAACGTGGTTTATTTGAGGCATGCTCTATAAATTATCTATGGGTAACAGAGTATCAAAAGTGGATAACCCCTATAGGAACCTCTGATTAACTCATCCATGATTTAATCAGAGGGCAGACATTGAAAATGTGATTTCCAATTTCTTCACAATTTCAATCACTTACCGTTCTTGAAATTGGCGACACATCCTTGTGTCGCGAGAAACTCTAGGTTAATCAGAGTTTCCTATACTCTGCGTTAAAAGTTCTGCAATGACAGTAGTGCAATTTCTGAAAAGTTAAATTGCGTATTGTTACGGTTGCATAAAGAACAAAGTTTTTTTAACGTCTGAGCTGATAAAAATGTCTAGGTCGGATGAAGTTGAGCAAATATGTCAGCAAATAAATGTGTTAGCAAATAATCAATGCATCAGTGTTTAATGAAATATTTTTTATTTTGAAACCTACTTCGGCTACATATTCTTACCTGATTGCAGCTGCTTCTTAGACAAAATCTGTTTTAACGGTAGTTTTTTTAGCGTTAAAAACGGTCTCAATTTTTTAATTTCTATTTTTAAATGGTACCCAAAGCGAAATTCGCCCAGGAAATACATTAATGACAAATCTTAAGTTACCTCTACTGTGCTCTTTGTTCGTGGCAATTACTGCCTGTAGTGACGATCAAGCAAAAACGCCTCCCGTTGAAACCAGCTCCACAGAAACTTCTTCAAGTGTTACCGAAATTGTCGAATCATCTTCTGTTTCATCAGGCTCTAGCTTTGTTTATGCAAAACCTACCGGTCTTATAGCGAATGAAGCCGCTGTGGTGTCTGCACGCATTGAAGCTTCTGAAGTTGGCCTAGAAATTCTTAAAAAGGGCGGCACTGCGTTTGATGCCATGGTCGCGGTTGAAATGGCGTTAGCGGTTGCTTATCCATTTGCCGGTAGTCCCGGTGGCGGCGGTTTTGTGGTGTATCGTCAGGCAGATGGTTCGGTAGGTGCTTTGGATTTTCGTGAAAAAGCGCCTCTGGCGGCACACAGAGATATGTATCTCGATGAGAACGGCGAAGTTATCTCGGGCATGAGCCGAAACGGCGCAACTGCGGCAGGTGTGCCTGGCACAATCGCCGGTATTTTTGCGATGCATGAACGCTTTGGAACTAAACCCATTGCCGAGCTTTTACAGCCCGTTATCGATTTGGCTGAAAAAGGTGTGGTTGTTACTGAATATCAAAAAAGCCGTTTGGATAGCAGTCGTCCTTTGATTGCGGAAATCAGTGGCAGCGATTCTAAATTTGCCCGTGAATATCAGGTGGGTGAAATAGTTAAGCGTGATGCGCTCGCAGAAACCTTGAAAAAAATCGTCGCCAACGGCCGTGATGAATTTTATAAAGGCGAGACGGCCAAGAAGATCGCCCAATTTATTCAAGAAAAAGGTGGATATATTACCGAAGAAGATTTGGCGCAATATAAAGCCGTTTGGCGCGAACCCGTGCGTTTTTCTTACAACGGCTTCGACATTATTTCGATGAGCCCACCAAGCAGCGGTGGTGTGACCTTACAGCAAATTTTAACCATGATCGAACCCTACGACGTGGGTCAATACGATCACAATAGTTTGCCTTCTACGCAAATTATTGTTGAAGCAGAGCGCCGCGCTTATGCCGATCGTAACGAATATTTGGGCGATCCGGATTTTGTCGATATTCCTAAAGATAAATTGCTGAATCCTAATTATCTTAAAAATCGCATGGCCGATTTTAGTTTTGATCAGGCGACAAAATCTTCTGACATTAGCGCCGGGGATATTAATTTTGCCGAAAGCATGGAAACGACCCATTACTCCATCGTCGATAAATACGGTAACGCTATTGCTGCCACCATCACCATTAACGGTGGTTTTGGTTCAAAACTGTTTAGCGATGAACTCGGTTTCTTCTTTAATAATGAAATGGATGACTTCAGTGTAAAACCCGGTGTGCCGAATATGTTTGGTTTAATTGGTAACGAAGCCAACAGCATTCAACCCGGTAAACGTATGCTGAGTTCCATGACACCAACCATCGTCGAAAAAGACGGTGAGTTTTTTATGGCCTTGGGTGCGCCGGGTGGTTCAACCATTATTACCTCTGTGTTACAAACATTTTTAAACGTCACAGCTTTTGAAATGAGTATGCAAGAAGCGGTTAATGCGCCGCGTTTCCATCATCAATGGTTGCCCGATTTAGTGTTGTTTGAAAACGAGGGTTTTAGCGAGGAGCTTTTAGAAGGCTTAAAAGCAAAAGGTTACCAAGTGAACCGCGGTCGAGCACCGGTTATTGGTAAGGTTGATGCGATTTTGCGTCTACCCGATGGCACCTATGAAACCGGCGCCGACAAGCGTGGTGATGATGCCGCAGCGGTTTTTTAAGACCAGCGGCGCGCGATCACATTAGAACCTCTGATTAACTCATCCATGATTTAATCAGAGGCCAGAAATTGACAATGCAATTATTAATTTCTTTATAATTTCAATCACTTATAGTTTCTTCAATTGGCAACACATTCTTGTCTTGCTGGAAATTCTAGGTTAGCCAGAGTTTCCTGTTCTCAACGTGGTTGTGCAAATTTGGTTTAAACATACTTGAGTGCATAGGCACTCAGTGTTTTGGCGATCAATAAATGTTTGTTAAGCAATAAAAAGAGGCTTTGATGAAATCCACATCGGTTATTTTTCCCCAGTTTTTGGCCTCAAATCCGCTTTCGGGCTCGAAAAAATTGTTGGGCTCGAAAAAATTGTTGGGCTCGAAGAAATTGTTGGGCCCAAAAAAGTTGTTGGCGATGTGCATTGTTGGCGCGGCATTATTGGGTTGTGATGCCAAACAACCGGCGTCTGAAGAAAATGTCCAACAAACGAATTCATCTGAACAAACTGTTTCTGAACCAAAAAGTGTTTCTGAATCGGCCGCTGATGCTGCCGACATTTCACAACTGCACCAGTCTTTACTGACTATTGATACGCACATTGATATTCCCATTACCCTTGGACTTGATGACGCAGATCCTCGCGAACTAAGCCCCATGCAGGTTGATCTGCCTAAGACGCGGTCTGGTGGTCTGGATGCGGGCTTTTTGATTGTGTATGTTGCCCAAGGGCCGGTGTCTGAACAAGGTTATGCAACCGCGTACGAAGAAGCCCAGCAAAAGTTTACCGCGATTGAGCGCATGGTTGCGAACAGCCCCAACGATGTTGCTTTGGTGAGAAACCCAGAGGAGCTAAAAGCGGCCGTGGCCGACGGTAAGTTTGCGGTTGCCGTTGGTGTTGAGAATGCGTTTTCTCTTGGCTCTAACTACGAGCATTTAAAAGAATTCTACGACCGCGGCGCCAGATATATCTCTTTAACACATTTCGGTCACAACGATTTTGGCGATAGTTCTGGCCCCAAAGGCGAACAAGAAGGTGTTGCCGAACCCGTTAACCACGGTTTGAGTGAGAAGGGTAGAGCGCTTATTGCGGCGATGAATCGCTGGGGAATTATGGTGGATGTTTCCCATACTTCAAAAGAAAGCACGCTTGCAGCGGCGGAATTCTCACGCACTCCGGTCATTGCTTCGCACTCTGGTGTGAAGGCGCTGTTTGATCATCCGCGCAATCTGTCCGATGAAGAAATTAAAACCATCGCTAAGTACGATGGCGTAATTCAGCTGGTAGCTTTTGATAGCTATTTACGCGCGCTTCCCGATGAAGCCAAAGCAGAGATCGAAGCTATTAAAGCAAAAATGGGTTTTGAGGGTGCCGATTGGTACAAAAAAGTCACCCAAACCCAAATGGGTGAATTCCGAAACGCGGTAGCGGCTTTAAACGCGCAATGGCCAAGAGCTACCATAAAAACCTTTGTTGATCACATTGAGTACGTTATTAAGCTTGTTGGCATCGATCACGCCGGTATTGCCTCTGATTTTGGTGGCGGCGGCGGTATTGAAGGTTGGGACGACATCAGCCAAAGTGCGGCAATCACCGAAGAGCTTGTCAACCGTGGTTACAGCAAAGAAGACATCGAAAAAATCTGGAGCGGCAACCTATTACGAGTGTGGAGTAAGGTCGAGGCCTACGGTAAAGCTCAACAATAATCCACAATAAACCATAAAATCTCTATTGATTTAAAATCTGACTAATAAGATGGGTTCACTAATTCGCGGCCTGAAGTTAAAATCGCCAACTTTTGGAAGATCGACGAGGACGCAATGGGCAGAGCCTATCAAAACCGAAAAGAGTCAATGGCGAAAACCTCCGATGCGAAAGCGAAGGTTTACAGTAAATACGGTCGTGAAATCTATGTGTGCGCAAAAGCGGGCGGCGTTGAGCCAGACGGGAACCTAACACTTCGCGGCCTAATTGATCGCGCAAAAAAAGACCAAGTACCCGGTCACGTTATTGAAAAAGCGCTGGACAAAGCCCGAGGTGGGGCTGGCGAAGACTTTTCATCGGCTCGCTACGAAGGTTTTGGTCCCGGTGGCATCATGGTAATCGTTGACTGCCTAACCGATAACCCCAATCGAACCTTTGGTGATGTGCGCCAATGCTTTACCAAGTGCAAAGCAAAAATCGGTACCCAAGGTACTGTTGGTCACAGTTTTGATCACAGTGGCGTTTTTGTGTTTTCCGGTGAGGAAGAAGCAACCCTAGAAGCGTTGATGGAAGCCGATGTAGAAGTTACAGACATCGAATCCGAAGACGGAAAAGTTAGTGTGTTTGTTCCTCATACCGAGTACGCCAAAGCGCGCTCCGCGTTAACCGAAGCGTTTGGTGACATCGATTTTGATGTCGACGAAATCCAATTCGTACCGCACGAGCGTTCCGCCATCGAAGGCGAAGATTTGGAAATGTTCGAGAAGTTTATCGATATGCTGAACTTCGTTGACGACGTCCAAAACGTTTATCACAACGCGGAATATTAAGACGCCTTGTAATCTCGCTAAATTGAATCAACAAAAGATTCTGTTTAGAAACCTCTGATTAACTCAGCTTTGATTTAATCAGAGGCGGATTCTGTAAGCTCAGATCTGTCCGGCAATTACAATCGTTTATCAACGTTGACGACATGTCTTTGTATTGATGGCGACTTTCAGCAAACTCAGAGTTGCCGTAAGAATCCTCCTCGTATAATTCGAATAAATTTTTATATCTCCTATCTCAATTACACTTCTTTGCTATATTTATATTGTTAAATTAATTTTTTCTAATTCACTAGTCTTTGCATTAATAACTAGATTATTAAATGTATCTATAATTTAAAATTATTCAGTCTAAATAAGATAAGATAAATCTTTAACGTAACATTGAATTTAATTTAACAAGCCAAGTTTCTATTACGTAATTGATTATTTTAGAGTTTTATTGATAGTGAACTTAAATCGCTTTAAAAGTTTTTGTAGTCAAGTTTTTGAGCAAAAATTGACGTTAATCGTATTTTTCAAAAAAATTGATTAATTTGGCGGAAAAATTATCAGTTAGTATTCACTTTGATTAAATCGGTTCCAAAAAGCAGTAAAGTTTTGACGATAATTCGATCACATTTGTTTTAAATCAAAAAAATGGTGAGTTTGTACAATAAACAATAATTCGCACGTATTATTTTAATCAAGACAAATATTTGCCTTAATTAAATGTGTACACCTGAGTTTATGTTGGTGTTTAAGAAAATTTTTGTCACATTTCTTTTTCTAATGTTCTACAATTCCGACCCCGAAAAAATAGGCTGTTATATTTTCGGGCTATCGGTAATGTTCGCGGGTTGATTTTATTTACAACAATGAGCAAGCTTTTAAATACATAATTAACATCGTTTTTAGCGGTTTTATGTATTTGTTTTTCCGCCGATGTTTAAATTCTTAAATGCCTAACCTTTGTAGAAAGGTCGAGCAAATAGCAAGAATCGTTTTTATGCATCCTTCCTTTAAGATGCTTCTATTTATATTTTTTCTATCAAATTGGCAGGCTGTGTTTTTGAAACAGGTGGTGGAGAGTTATGTCTGAACGAGTGGTTAGAGTTTATGATCAAGACGAGCATGTATGCTTGTTCGTTACTGGCCTCGTTGACGGTGAGGGAATTCCAAGTAACCAGTTAGTGATTGTGGATCATGGCGAAGCGTCTTTATTTGATCCAGGTGGTGATTTAACTTATACCCCGTTATCTATTGAGTTAAGCAAACATATTTCACTGAAAACCTTGAAGTTAATTTTTGCGTCTCACCAAGATCCCGATATTATTTCGTCTTTACCACGTTGGTTAATGCACACAGACTGCCAGGTGGTAACCTCGCGTTTGTGGGCACGATTCTTACCACACTTGGTGTCTGGTTTCGTATCTGGAAAAATGAATAAATCTTTAATCGATAGAATGATTGAGCTTCCAGACAAAGGCGCCAAAATTCCATTAGGAAAAACCCACATACAAGCGGTTCCAGCGCATTTTCTACATTCTGTGGGTAATTTCCATTTTTACGATCCTATCTCAAAGATTTTATTCTCGGGCGATGTGGGTGCTGCGGTAACACCGGGACAAGATCATATGGCGGTGACTAATTTCGCAGAGCATGTACCGTTAATGGAAGGATTTCATCGACGTTATATGGCCTCTAACAAAGCCTGTCGAGCATGGGTAGATCGTGTTAGAAATCTAGACATCGAAATGATTTTGCCTCAACACGGCAAGCCTTTTGTTGGTAAAGACCAAGTCAGACAATTCTTGAATTGGTTTGAGCAGCTTGAGTGCGGCGTTGATTTAATGATGTAAGTTTCTGGTTTTATGCGTATTCGAACCTCTGATTAATTCCTTCACGATTTAATCAGAGGACAGAAATCGAAAAATGCGAATTTTAATTTCTTCAAAATTTCAATTACTTATCGTTCTTGAAATTGACGACACATCTTTTTCGCATTGAATGAATTGCATTGAACGAGTTGCATTGAACGAGTTGCATTGAACGAGTTGCATTGAAAATTCTAGGTTTGTCGGAGTTTTCTATTTTTAAGACGATCAACCAACAACTGCTGTTTTAATCGTCTTGTTTTCAAGTTTCCTCTCCTGTTATTTTTCCGATCTCATTATTAGAAAAACCTCATATTTAATCTTTATCATCAGATTGATTCTATTGATGTCATTGGCATTCGCCTACCGCCAACGCTGATTTGCCCGAGTTTTATGGTATACAAGAACGGATACGTTGACGTCGATTCCTGCGAGTCATTAAGAGATTGAGCAAATCAGAAAGCGTATTTTCCAAAGCCCTGCTATGAGCTCTTTAGTTAGACGTGGATCATGGTGTAAATGTGGTTGATTGGCTTTCAAGCCGCCGCTCATCATCCCGCTGATAATTGTGAGGCTATGTTGCTGGTCGTGTGGCTGTATTACTGGTTGAGTGACTGTATTGCCGATTGCGTGATTGGCATGGTTAACTGTCTGACAGGTAGATGACCTGCATTTACAATAAAAATGCATTTTAAATAAATCATTAGGGTTTTTTTAACGCAAATGGTTTTTGGGTAAAAGCGTCAGAATTATTTGAAGCAGAGAAAACGGTCGCTTACTAAAGCTTTAGGAAACTCTGATTAACCTAGAGTTTCTCGCGACACAAGGATGCGTCGCCAATTTCAAGAACTGTAAGTGATTGAAACTGTAAAGAAATTGGAAATCACATTTTCAATTTCTGCCCTCTGATTAAATCAAGGATGAGTTAATCAGAGGTTCCTTTAAGTTACGAACACGGAAAGACTGCAAGAGTCGACCATCAAAACAGTCCATTTCCAGTAGGTTATTCAGGTGCATATCATCTTAGATTGGATCGCTAGGTTTTATACATGACAGACAGAAAAAAACGGCACATGCGGGTAGTTAACGCACTCTTGTGCTTGTCGCTGACACCATTACCCGTATGGGCGGATGATTCTGACAGTGAGGTAAAAACTTCGGAGTCTTTGTCAACCAAGGCGCCGTCGCAGGCGTTATTGGAGTTTTTAGCAGACTTCTCCGGTACCGACGACCTAACTTTCAACGTAATTTTGTACCACGGCTTGGAAGACTACGAAAAGCAACAAGCTGGGCCTCAAGCTGAGGCAGACTCGACACCGCAGGGCAGTAAAGAACCATGACTATTTATCGTTTATTGCAACCGTTGTATGGCTTATGTTTGTGTGCCTTAGTGTTCACCGCAAACCAAGCACAGGCGCAGAGCTGGGCCGAGCTCAACGAGCAACAACAGACCGCTCTTGCGGCGGTACAAGACCAGTGGCAGAGTTTTTCACAGGAACAAAAGCAGCGCCTTTTAAAAGGAGCATCTATTTGGCAGCAAATGACGCCACAGGAGCGTACACAAGCGCAAGAACGACGCGAATTGTGGCAAAGCTTGAGCGAACCGCAACGGCAAGCCGTGCGCGAACGCTTTGAAAAATTTCAAGCATTACCCGAGCGCGATCGAGAAAAAATTCGCAAGCAGTTTCATCGATTTCAATCGCTACCACCCGAAAAACGTGAAGCACTTAAACAGCGTTTTAAAAGCTTGTCGCCACAACAACGACAAGAGCTTTTTCAGAAACTAAAGAATCGTCGTCAATAGGAATTGTATTATGCGCTACCGCCTTTTATGGCTGTGTTTATTGCCGGGGTTGTGCTGGGCCGACGACGAATGGTTGGGTTCGGACGCAAAACACAACGATATTACCCTGCGAATTGGCTCAGACTCCGAAGACCAGCGCTTGTATGCCGCAGATTTAGTCCTTGAATTGCCCGGTTATCACTTATTTGAGGCGAGCTACAGTGAGTCTGAATTCGACCTTGCTCAGCAATCCGAACACAGCGAAAGAACCTACCTCAGATTTAGCACCGATCCCATAAAAACCTGGGGATTTGGCCTCGACTACACAACAACCAAGTCCGACAGCTCGGTTGAAACGGAAGATGTTGGTGTTAACCTTCGTTATTTTCCCGGTTCTTGGTCTGCCGAGCTCGGCGTTTCAATTGGAACTATCACCAGTGAGGGTGTGCTGCGACGATTCCAGCGCTTACCCAGTCGCAGTCGAGAATTTGATCGCACCGGTTATCAACTGCGCTTTGTACGCTATTGGAATAATTTCAGTGCGAGTATTGACGGTATTGTTTACGACTACGACGAAGAGTTTCCAGTGAATCTAGCACAGCGACAATTTGTGTTGCTGGTTGCTCAGCAAAACCTTTCTGGACTGTTTGATTTAGTCGACTGGCAAGTGAGCGCTGGTGCTCAATACGTACTGGGTGATTGGGGCTTATTTTCACAGGTTTCCCAATATCAATTTGCCATCATCGAAGAACAAGAAACCAGCATTACTCTTGGCGCTGACTACGCGCTGTCAGATGCCTGGACTATGGGTGCATTGGGTTCGTCGTCAATTGATGAATCCATTGTGTATGGAGAACTATCACTGCGTTATCAATGGTAAAGGACTGATATCGTGAGTGCTCGCCATAGCCCCTTAGATGCTTTTTTCCAAGCCGTACAAAGCCGTGCCTTTGTTACGGCAAAACTTGCCGTCAGTAACGAAGATGATGCGTTAGATATCGTGCAAGAATCGATGCTAAAAATGGTAAAAAGTTATCGCGATGCTGATCCAGAACTCTGGGGTGGTCTTTTCCAACGCATATTGCAAAACACCATTCGCGATTGGTATCGACGTCAAAAGGTTCGTAAAGTGATGTTCTGGTGGCAGCAGCACGAGGTAAGTGAAGAAGAGTTGGATATAGATGAAGGTTCAACTCAGCAAAGCACACCGGTTCAATCTTTGGCAGATACACAATATAAAAAGCACATTTTAACCGCGTTGAAAAAACTGCCCAAACGTCAGCAACAAGCCTTTGTTTTGAGAGCCTGGTGGGAACATAACACCGAAGAAACCGCCGAAATTATGGGTTGTAGTCAAGGCAGCGTAAAAACACACTTCTCTAGAGCCTTATCGGCATTACAAGATCAGCTCGCGCACTTAGGGAGCGACTTATGAAATCTCCAAAAAATCCGCTTGATAAAACTTCTGACGCGGAAAAAAAATTAACTAAAAAAGTTTCTAGCGTACTTGATCAAGAAGCAGAGGCTCTTCCAGCACACATTCAGGTGCGACTTAATGTCGCACGTAATGCGGCGTTGAACTTTAAACAGGATAAATCCAGCCGTGAGTTTTTTGGATTTCTATCAAACAACTCTTGGGTAGTCGGTGTAACAGCTTTTGCGGCTATGTTTGTGGTTGCCGTGGCTGTGGTATTTAACTCATCAAGCAGCCTAGACGACTCCAGCCAGCTAGTGGATGAATTGAATTTAGTGGTTGTAAATGAGGATCTTCCTTTATTACAAGAAGATTTAGAGTTTTACGTATGGCTGCAAGAACAGGACGTAAGTGATCTTGACGATAGTTCAAAAAATTCCGGTTAATTAAAATAGAAACGTTAAGTCATTTTTATAATTATTGAAAAATGCTATTAGAAGACGTTAAAAAAACAATTTATGTCGGGTAAAGTTTGTTCAAATATAAAGCTAATTATTACAAACTGCTTACCGAAAAGAATTTTTTTGTGGTTTTTTGTGAGGTTTAATCTATTGCGAAAAACCGAAATTAGAAAATTACTTGTTGTTCGATTTATTGCAGGCTAATAAATGTTGGTGTTCGTTAATTTAAGATAAGTTAAAGCACGAGTAGGTTTGTTGCTGCTGTGAGAATAACTGTTTTTAAACATAAATAAATTATGTGAATCGGCAACCGATCTATTTTTAGGCAATCGCGCAACGTTAAAATAAAGAGTGTTAAAAACTTCTATTTTTACCTTAAAAATCAGTCAGGTGTTATTTCTTTCAGTAAAAATAGAAGCTGCGAATTTATTAAAGAAGACTCGGAGCAACCCTGAGTTTCTAGCAATGTAAGGACGTGCCGCCAACTTCAATAACAATAAGTGATTGAAGTTGCGAAGAAATTGAAAGTTATGTTTGCAATTTCTGCCCTCTGATTAAATCGCAGAAGAGTTAATCAACTGTTCTTATAGATCCGGACAGAACTTGTCTTTTAAGATCATCATGATTTTTTCGATATCGGGATCATTAAGAGAATAATAAACGGTTTGGGCAACTTTACGATTTTTAACAAGGCCTTGTTTTCTAAGCACGGACAAATGCTGTGAAAACGACGACTGACTTAAATCGAAGGGTTCATGTAGTTGACCGACGTTCATTTCTCCCTCTGCCAAGCGGCATAAAATGAGCAGTCGATATTCGTTAGCCAAAGATCGTAGAAATTCGGCAGCTTTTGCCGCATCTTCCTCAGGTAGTTTTGGCATTTCTTTTGGCATTTCCATCACACTTTACCTGTCTGGTATTGAGTTTAACAAGCTTCCTATATTTTATGGGTTATATGAAGACCGTTATATTTTTATATTGATTTTAGCCCTTGCTTTTTGTTCATTTTTTGCAGCTATCAATGCGCAATAAAAGATATTTATTAAGTTAAGCTAGTGTTTAAATCAATAATTGTCTATCTTCACTCTAATATAGTCCCCGAAGTTATATTAACACCATTTTCATAAAAATCATCATTGTGGCGCCAATTTTAACCCTTTGTTAAAAGCTCAATCTCAATCTTAGATACGCATTTTTATTGTCCGTGAGTTGACCAAAAAAAGTATCTTCAGCGGCGCCATCAAACCAATTCATTCCTAGAGTAAAAAGCCAGCGATCATTCGGTCGATAACTGGATTGAATTCGCCAGTAAGTGTCTTCATCTGAGGGAGAATAGAAGGTAAAAAGTGAAAAACGAAGTTTTTCATTGGCGTTACGCCAGCTCAAACGAACTGTTGTCAGTGTGCGATTTTCTTCGGGTTCAAATTGTGGCTGTGCAGAAAAACGAATCAAATTATCGTAATTTAATGTTCGTTCTAAATAAATCTGAGCCGAGCCGGTTAGACGGGTAAATAACTCCCGTTCATAGCCCAGTAAAAATCGCCATTGACTGTTACTGATGAGCGGATTTCTTCCCGAGGAATCGTCAAGACTTCTTAAATAAGAGGTTTCAATATTCACCAAACCATTTTGCCAGGGAGACCTTGCAGAAAACCCAACGCTTCTAAGACGAGAAAACGTCAGTTCACCGTCGTCATCAACGGCATTGGGGCTTTTAAAAAAACCGTCGTAGAAATAGGCTGCAAGTTCGGTACTGTTCAGAGTTTTATAGATACGAACAGCGATTTCATCGTCATTGGGGGCGTCTGCTAGAAACTTCGGCGCGTCTATATTACCAATTTGCGGATTAAAAAAAGAATAATAATCACCTGTTAGGTAATTGTCAGAATCGAACTCAGGTACCCACACGAGATCAATGTTTAATGCAGAAAAGTAGCCTGACAACTTCACCGAGTCAGACGGAGCTTTTAAATATTCGTCGTCGCGTCCCGAAAAAAACGACTGCCAATCCTTTGGAAAAAAATCATTCAAAAATAGAAAATCGCCGGTGCCCCACGTTAATATTTGTCGCCCCGCCTTTAGATCAAAACTATTGAATGAATAGCTAGCCGTTAAATCACGAAAGTCACCGCGAAGATCACCTAAAACATGATCGTAGTAACTATCTGATTTAACCGAAAAAAGTACATCATTAAAATCAAACTTAGTTTCTAAACGCAAACGTATATCGGCGGCGCTGGTATCCGAATGAAACTCCGATTCGGTGATTCTCTGTCCAGCAAGTATTTCTCCAAATCCGGTAATTCTAAATGCGTTCGAATTTGCCTCTGGAGTTTCTTCGAGCCAATCATCGTCGTTCCATAAATCGTCTGTTTCGGTTGCTTGTTGAGCATTCACCGAAAAAGATAAAGACGAAATAAAAAAAATGAGCGTCCTTGCTCGATAGGACGCCTTTGTCAGCGTAAGAGGAAGCATAGTATCTAAATCCTAATTGGTAATTTTTAACCAATCTCTAGGTGGTGTACGTAAACTGCGTTCAGAAAAAATATCGTTAGGCAAGCCAAGGTTGTAATCGACAAATCGAAATTGCATTTCAGTAGCGCCGCCGTTTAACACATCTTCAACGCGTGAGTGAACAACGGTTGGTATGCCTTCGATTTCTTCTACTTTAACGGCGCTTACTTTTCGGTACAGGCGATCTTTAGAATCGTAAAAGTCTACTTCTAAGGGAATTTTTGTTGTTTTATCGATGTTCACAAAATAATGATCAAACTCCACCGTAGACGGATCTTTGGGTGTGCCTTTAATACGATAGCTAGATTCTAATTCTTCCACCAATTCATAGTTGTCGAGTTCAGTGTTTCGGCCAGAGACATCTTCGTAAAAAAAGTGCGAACCCACAAAAGACGTTCTCTTATCTCCGGCAGAAATTCGTTTCACTAAATCGAGACCCGGCAAATACAACCAACGATCGTCGTCGGTCTGGGTATGTTTTACGACTCTAAAAACGGTATCGCGGACATCGGCAGGGCGTGAAAAAAAAACCATGAGTTCTTGGTCTTTACCGTCTTCAATATCTTTTCTTAAGATAATAAATTGTCGAATTTGCGAATTACCGTTGGCATCAACGATCACCATGCGCGCCATTGATCGACCGTCATCGCCGGCGTAATAGGAGGCGAGTTCAGACTCTTTAACAATTTTACGTACGTCGATATCGGATTGAGCGTACACAGGTGACAATGCGATAGACGAAAAATAAATTCCGGTACTCAATGCCAATGCTTTTTTTACAGTATTTATGAATTGCATATTGATACACCTATAAAACGTTATTCTTACAGTGAATGTATGGACGAGCTTTTTAAGAAAGAACTCGTTTATGTATGGGTGCCACTAAATTGGGAATCATAATTAGGGTGACGACAGCCGAAATTGTCATAATGCTTGCCAATAAAACGCCCACCGTAATGTAAGGAACCAGCGGTGCGAATAACAATGGTGTAAAACCAATGGCAATGACAATGGCATTTCTGGTTATGGCTCGTCCGGGTTCTTCGAACATGGCTTTTAAGGTTTCTTGCCAATCTTGTTTGATCGCATAAATGGCTTTTAGGCGCTCGATAAAGTGAATGGCGAAATCCACTGAAATACCTAAGGTAAGTGCTGATAAAACGGCAATTGGCATGTCGTAGTCTTTACCGATAATTCCTATCACGCCGTAAATTAATGCAATGGATAACGTCAGAGGCATCATGGCAATCACACCGAAAATAATCGAACGGAATAAAATCGCCATAATAATAAATACAGTTACAAACGCACTGGCAAGACTGGCAAACATGCCAGAGACCATTTTTTCTTGCCAAATTAAATTGATGTACGCCTTACCCGCCCACTGATAGCTCATTCCTTCGGGCAAAGGATTTTTGGCAATGTAATTTTTAACCTCAGCAACAACAGCGCTCATGTCTTTGTTATCGCCACTGGTTAATTGCAACCACACCAAACTTTGATCATAGCTTTTATTCACAAAGTGCCATAGATCCTGAGGGCGATGGGACGATTGATACTGTAATAAGGTTTGGGCTACAGCGTTTGCACTGTTGGGTATGGTAAAGTCTTCGTCGTTACCAGAACGTAATTCGCGATTTACCGTCATCACCACATCGCTTAGGCTGTTGGACTTGCCAACCAATCCCGTTGTTTGTAGATGTTCTTGCAAGGTTTTTAAATAATTAAGCGATTCTGGTTGCAAAAATAATTGACCAGAACTGTTCAAAGTTTCTAATTGCGACAGTAAATCTGCCGCCTGCGCCGAAGACTCTGCATCAGAGCTGGTAAAACTGTAATCATCCAACGCAATCATTAAACTATTGGTAATGTTTTGAATGTTATTTGCATCCGGGCTCGAATATTCACCCAACGATTTTTCAATAATTGCTCTTAATTCTCCATCAGCAGTAGTTTGAGTTAAAGCAGAATTCAGTATGGTTGTTATTTTTTGGTCAGATGCATTGGATTTTTCAAAAATTAAATAAGCGTCGTAGGTTCCGGCAAAATGATTGTTTAGTACCTTGTCGGCTATTCGAATTTCGTGCGACGGCTTAAACCATCGCACAGGATTGTCGTTAATCTGAATTTTGCTAATACCATACGCTGACACACCACCGAGTACTATTAAGGTCAACAACCAAAACGGACGATGTGACACGGCCATCTGACCAAATTTTCTTACCGAGTTAGCAACTGCGGAGTTTTCGGAGTCGGTATGGGTTTCGGCAAGATTTTGTAGAGTTTTATTGCTTAGGCTGCAAAGGTAAGCGGGTAAAAATAAAATAGTCAGTGCAAATGCTACCAATATTCCAGAACCAATAAACACACCGAATATTTGTACTGGGGGAATTGGGGTTAAATATAGAGAGTAAAAACCGACCGCTGACGTTACCGAAGTATAAAGCATGGGTTGAAATAATTTACCGATTACCTCAGAAATTACCTCGGACGGATTTTTGCCTGGTCTGAAGCTGTCGGAGAATTCCGACAACACGTGTACCGAGTCAACAACTGCAATTGGCATTAAAAAGATCGCAATCATCGACGACATGATATGTACAGAGAATCCACAAGCGATCAAAGCACCCATGGTAATAATCACTGTCGCCATGGCAATAATCATGGGTGCAGTAATAAAGGCGATATTTCTAAAAAATACCCACAATAAAATAAAAATAACTAAACCCGCTAAAGGCGCAGAAATTGCCATTTGCACAAACATTTCGTGGCCGAATTGATCTTCAGCAACCGGTAGACCGGTAATGTGCCATTGATCGTTGGCATTACTGTTTACATTATTATCGATGTATTCTTTTATTTTCTCTGAAACTTGATAACTAAAATCTTTTTCGGTTAGAGGAACATAAATTATTGCCGCCTGACCGTCGTTTGAAACTAGCGTGTTTTTAAGAGTTGGTAATCTATTTACCGATGCTTGAATTTTTTGTGCTTGCTCAAGAGAGTCTGGTGGTGTTGCCATCATCCATTCGAAGCGAATGGTACCCGGCCCGGCTTGGGTAATATTATCTGCGGTCGACAGAGATAAGATATCTTCGTGAACAACTTCATCCAAACCATCGATAAAGTCGGTAACGGCGGCTAATTTCGCCAAAGTGTCCGGCTGATATATCGATTGCTCATTTACCAATCCAACCACTAACGAATCATGCATGGCAAAGGTTTGTTTTACCTGATTATGGAACATGCGCGCAGGATCGGATGCTGGCAACATGTTTTCTGGGTCGGTATCGGTCACAATTTTGGGAAACTGTGCCAGAAAAACAATGACAACTACCGCTAATATCCAAAAAATTGACTTTTTACGGGCGATAGAAAATTTTGCTATCGATAACGCCCGAGATTGTTCGTGTGGCGGCGTCGAGTTGGGTGTGGGCAGGTCGTTTTGAATATGATTCACGGTAGCTCTCTCTTATCGGTAAAAGCTAATTAAGATAAAAACGATTATATGTGGTGAGACAGAGACTGTCACCTAAAAGTTTCATAAAGGAGAGGGCGGTCACAAGGTAGAGATTATGCGTTTTTTAAAACAAAATGGACGATAGTGAGATTAATAGGTCGATCAACAAACCTAATATGAAAACCTCTAATTAGCTTATTCTTGTGTGCGATAAATTCTGGGTTTGGCAAAATTTTCTTTAAAGCAACCGAAACATAAAGATGATCTGTTCATGAATCAGTAACAGATACGGAAAAATTTTGAGTGTTAAATGAGTATTCTTAAATGACAAATTTTTTATTTATTTGCAGTCGCAATCAATGGCGAAGCCCAACCGCCGAAATGATTTTTAAAAAACGTTCTGGAATACAAGTTCGATCGGCCGGTACCAGCCCAAAAGCAAAAAGAACGGTAAATGCATCGGATATCGGCTGGGCGGATATTATCTTTGTTATGGAGAAGAAACATAAAAATAGATTAGTCGCGCAATTTCCAAAAATGCTTAATCACAAACCACTTTATATTCTCGATATTCCAGATGAATACCAGTATATGGATGCTGAATTAATTGATGAGTTAGAAGATAAGGTTAATACTGTTCTCGGAAATATCTAAATTACCGAGGTTTGTTGTCGAGTAAAATATATAAGCAATTAAATGCCCTAGTATTTCGTAATGTGTTAGGGATATTATGTGGCGTCATATAAGTGACTCTGATAACACTTTAGTTTATAGGAAATAGATTAGGTATGTTAAAAGTTTCTAAATATTACGCTGTTGCAATTGGTTTGTTGGTTGCAGGGTGTGCGCCGATGGATGAAAAGCGTAAAGCGCTTGAAAATAGCCTTGCTCCTGAAGAGCGTGCTTATTTAATAGGAAAGTTTTCTACGCAATGCTTTAGTAATTCAACGAAAACAAAATGTACACAAACATTTAACTTGATAGATGTTCATTACAAGAGTACTAACGGTGATGGTTTTATTGATAGTTTGTCTTCTGCTCACGGTGGTATCAGAAATAACTCTATTTACGACGAAATAAAACCCGAGTTTGAAGAGAAAAGCTTTTATTTTTGCCGAGTTTTGCCTGAGGGAGAGTATGCATTTTATGACCTTCGCTATTGGAATTTTGCTGGTGGTGGTAGTGGTTATTCCATGAAGAAGGCAGATCATTACAATGTCTCATTTAATTTAAAATCACAAACGGTAACCAACATCGATCAGCTAAAAGTAACTACAAATCAAGGTCTTCCAGGGCATTTAGAGTTAAGGCCGCTCAGTGAAGAGGAAGTGCAACTGGCTTTAGATAAATGTCCAGCAGAGGCAAAAAATAAACCTTTGGTTAATGCGCAGTTATGGTCTAAAACTTATCCGTCATCTTTTGTCAAAAGCGTTCCTTGAAAATTAATCGGAACTTATTTTTTAAAGTAAACTCGGGTCATATTCTTCCTGAATTGGTCCGAGAGAGATCTCAATGTTATAATTACCAATATTTCTACAGTTTTTATTTTCTAGAATTACTGGAGTTGCTAACACATCCTTGTGTCGCTGGAAACTCTAGGTATATCCGAGTCTTTTATAAATTAAACGAAGCCGAAAGCAAAACGGTTCTTGGATTTCCCAATACTAGGTAGTTTGCACCGGGAAAACCTCCAACAGATGCCCAATAATCTTCGTTAAATACGTTTTCTATACGTAAGCTAAATTGGGTATTTTTACCGAGAATATTGGTTTGATATCGGGTGCCTAAATCCAAACGATTCCAGCTGTCTACCTCTAGGGTGTTGGCTGCATCGGCGTATTGGCTGGAGGTATAAACAAATCGGCCATCAATACTGAGTTGATTGTTTAGTGCGTGTTCTAAATTAATATTAAATTGATGGTTAGGAATACCAACGGCGTCTTTGCCTTCTACACTCGCGTCTTGAGTATCTTTTTGATCGGCATCGGTGTAGGTGTATCCGCCGACAATTTTTGTATTGGCATTTAATTGACCAAAAATACTTAACTCAACACCGGTATTGACTTGCTTACCGTTTTCACCAAAGCGATTATTTTCAACAAAAAAGACGGGTTGATCAATTTGGTAAAGGCTTACAGATCCGCCAATGGTTTGGTAATCAAATTTAAATCCTACTTCAAATTGTTCCGATACCGAAGGTTCAAATACTTCGCCAGAATTGATAACGGCTTCGCCGCCACTCACGGTAGGTGCCGTTTCTCCTGCCGATAAGCTTTCTGCGTAATTAGCGTATAAAGAAATTTCGGGTAACGCTTTATACACAATACCTACAACCGGCGTGGTTTTACTTTCATCGTAGGTTGATGTGCGGGCGCCGGTGGTATTATCAAAAGCATTTACTTTTAAAGTTTGACTACGCAAACCTAAGGTTAACAGCGTTTTTTCATCGGGTAGGGTAATAATATCGGCAATCGCATAGCTGAAGGTATCGTTATCTTCGGTAACTCGTGGGTTATTTAAATCACCACCCAAAAAGAAATCCGCTGGTGGTATTTCTACGGTAAATGGATTATTTAAATCGCCACTAAAACCGGCAAAGTTTGAAAACGCAAAAGCATTTTTTGATTCCAGTGAATAGCGACTTACCGAGGTAATTAAACGATGTGCAACATCGCCGGTATTAAATTCAAAACGAATACCAGCATCGACAGAAATAATAGTATCTTCGCGGGCGTTATCAAATCGGAAGGAAGTTGTTGAACCGTCGGCAAAAGCGCTTGGGTTTGCTAATACGTTTTCTTCTTCACCGTCGCGGCCACCAATGGCTGCCCAAGCCGTAATATTGTCTTGAATATCAAACTCACCTCTGAATACACCGAATAATTGTTTCTCGTCGGTGAAAGTCCAGGGTTGGGCAAAATTGCTGTCGGCATCGGGTGTATCAGGAATTTCACCCAATGGCGTAACGCTTGGGCGTGGCGCATCAATATGATGATCTTGATAACCCAAATCCGCGGTAAAACGATAGCGATCACCACTATGGTCAAAACTGACCGACAGCGCATTCAGTTCTCTTTCTTGATCTTCAATAGAGGTTTCGCCATCGCGACGCACACCGCTAATGCGTAAGCCGCTGTTTTCGTTATTGCCAAATCGCACGCTGGTATCAAAAGCCGCTGAGTATTGGCTCGGAGCTTCTAATCCTAGACTGATTCGAGTGCTGTTATCACTGGCGCGTTTGGGTACCAGATTCACCGCGCCGCCGGTAGCGCTGCCGCCGGGTGCAGCACCGTTGATGAATGAGTTAGCACCGCGAAAGACTTCGACACGCTCAACGAGTTCGGCAGCGACAAACTGACGAGGCAAGACACCGTACAGGCCGTTAAAGGTCATATCGTCGGAGAACACCGGAAACCCGCGAATAATGTATACCTCTTGAAAGTTGCCGAAACCGCGGGCCGGACGCACGCTGGGATCGTTTTGCACAACATCGGCGATACTGCGAGATTGTTGGTTGCGAATAAGCTCTTCTGTGTAGGCCGTAGAGCTGAATGGTGCGTTAAGTAGATCAAGGTTACCTAAGATGCCTGCGCGGCTGCCGCGGGCGACTTGTCCGCCTGCGTAGGGACGTGTTTGGTAGATCTGTGAGCCATCGGCTTCAACAATAACTTCTTCGATGACCTTCGAGTCTTGTTCGGCAAACGATAGCGGTGCTAGGGCGACACCGACAGCGAATGCCAGCAAATTGAAGGGGAGAGAGAGCGTTGTGCCTAAAACCGATGGCGACCGTGTCATTACTTGCACCTAAATTTACATAGTTTGAAATTAGGCGGGATCTTATGACAACTTATATCAAATAAAAAGACTTCTCATTTGTATTTGATATTTATTTACACTAACGATAGAGACAAATTACAAGAGACTCTGATTAGTCTAGAGTTTCCAGCAACACCGGAATGTGTCGCCAATTTCAAGAACGGTAAGTGATTGAAATTGTGAAAAAATTGGAAATCGTATTTTAAGTTTCTGTCGTCTGATTAAATCATGGCTGAGTTAATCAGAGATTCTTAGAGAATTTATGCGTGCTTGAAAACCGATTTTCTGAATTTAAACGAGCATGTAATTAGAAATTAATGACTAAAAATAGATAGGAGTGAGCTTTTAAAGACAATTTTGAAGATAGTTTTAAGAAGAGGAACTCAGTGTTGAATATTGAATTCGATATTGAAAATTTATGGATGCAATTAGTTTTTGGAAGATCTCGACTGAACTCCTAGTACCAGCGAGTTCCAGTCGGGGAATTAATTCGCAGAACCAAAATGGTTTTGGCGCGAATTTATGGCTGTTGCTTTTTAGCTCTGTAAGCGGCGGCTTTGGCGCGGTTGCCGCAAACGGCCATAGAGCACCAGCGGCGTTTATGGTTTTTACTGATGTCTAAAAACCACAAGGTGCAGGTTGGGCCTTCACAATTTTTAATTAAGCCAAAATCAGACTCGCAAATTAAGCGACCCATTTCGCTGGCAACAGCGGCAAGTAGATCGTCAGCCTTATGCCAGTGGCGAATCTCATGGAATTCAAAACCACTGTGGGCGTCTTCGCTAATGCCTACCTGATGATATAAACGATCGCCGCGCAGTAAATCGTTTAAGGGTTTTAACTCTTTCAACACGTTGGCAGTTACTTCTTTACCCGCGTATTTTTTAATAAAACCCCGAAACCATTCACGCATATTGCGCGCACGTTCGGCCGCGTCATCAAGCTCCGCGTTAGAGAGTTTGTTATAGATCGTGTCGCGCTCTTCATCCGAAATTAATTCGGCGTGATGGAGCCAACTTACCAAATCATCCCCGTTTTCGAGCCATTCGATATCGTCACCCCATGGCGCGCAAATCGAGTTTAAAAAATCCAAAGCTGTGTTATCGGCGACAAGAAACGGATCTGGGCGTTGTAATTCGTTCAAGACCTTGTCCTCACATTTATACGATCTTGTAAACATAACCTGTCAATTGCGTATTGACAAGTTATCTTTTGTTTGGGTAACCTTTCAAGTTAAGTATTGATAGTTACTATATCGACGTTGGCTTTTCCAAGAAATGCCCAACAATGCTTTGATGTCTGTATAAAACCTAAAATTGCTGAATAGCTCTCATTGGAGAATTCGAACCATGGCTAAGTTGTTACACATTGTTGCGTCACCGCGCTCAGAATCATCACAATCTAACAAAATCGCAAACGCATACGTTGCTGCTCGTAAAGCACAAGATCCAAGTTTAGTAGTGCAAACTCTAGACCTTTGGGCTTGTGATCTTCCTGAATTTGATGGCGATAAAGCTGCTGCGAAGATGACTTTCTTCGGTGTTGGCGAGATGGACGGTCAGCGTCAAACTGCCTGGGATAAAGTCGTTGAAGTGACGCAAAACTTCATTGATGCTGATGAATACGTATTTGCAGTTCCAATGTGGAACGGCGGCGTTCCATACAAACTCAAGCAATACATCGATATCATTACTCAACCAGGTTTAACCTTCGGTTTCACTCCAGATGACGGTTACTTCGGTTTGTTAAGCAACAAAAAAGCCGCAGTATTTTATAGCTCTGGTGTATTTGCTCCTGGTGTTGATGCTAAATACGGTAGCGACTATCACTCAACCTACCTAAACTGGTGGTTAAACGTTGTTGGTATTACCGATATCGGTACCGTTCGCTTCCAACCTTCTTTGGTAACTGCTGATCCGCAAGGCGATTTAGAGCAAGCCATTGAGCGTGCCAAAGAATTAGCGGCGTCTTAATCGTTTTCATCTCTAACGATTAATGCCATAAAAATACCACCTTCGGGTGGTATTTTTTTGTCGTTAAGCAGGCATTAATATTTTTGGTAATTTTCTATAACTGTGAGTTTGCAAAAGTGGTACAGGTGTCTCTGATTAATTCAGGCAAAAACTAAGCAAATACTTTCGTGTTCGGTCATCTCTTTAACCATCCATCCGGTACTCACCGGCGTCGATCATTCCGGTTAAAATACTCAACAACTGATGAGGTGAAATAATACAGCCTGCTTTTGTCGCGCTTGGCATAATTTCAACAGAAACATCTTCTTCTATTAGCATTTCAAGCGTGTGATACAAAAAGTCTTCCAAAGACTCAGCCTGAGGCTTTATGTCGGTATCGCTAGTATTTAACGCTTCTGTCGCAAATTTGTTGTAGGGCCACACCGGCATAACTTGGCTGCCGTCGGCGAGGGTTTTAAAAATCCATTCTGTGCCGTCGTCTAAACCCCAAACTTCTTCCGTTTCAAATACCCGCGTTAAAAAATATTCCAACTGTTGCTGATCGCTAAATTCAACACTACCCAAGTATTCATTCTGATAAGGCGCATAACGCATAACATTCTCCTAAGAACCTGTACGGATAGATCACAAGCCAGACTATTTTGAAAACGATAGTTGTCGTCGTATTGAATTCATTCAATTACTTACAATCAGCAAGAAGCGATCCATTCAATGACGCTGATAAATCAATTACTTAGGGTCTGTATTTCAGAAGAATATCGTTCAAAAAGGGATCTGATTGTCGGATTTACGACAAGAGAAAATGATTTTATAAAAAGATCTATAGACGGTTTTTAACGGTTTAAAACCGATTGATTGATAAGAAGTGTTGCAGATGAGAATGTTGAATGATATCAAAAAATTCTGATTAAACGGTGGTAGTGTTGATTAAAACTTTATAGGGTCTTTATTTTTGAATAAATCGCTCGATTTCTTCCAATACAGACGACCAAAAAAAATCTTTCAGTTTGGGTTTGAAGTAATCGAAGTGATCAATTTTACCTAACGCTTTGTTTTCCACTTTAAAGATATTAATGGCCTTTGAGCTTTTAACATTCTTCCAAAAGTTATGTGTATTTGTCTCGTTCGAGATAGGATCGTCCGGTGAATAAAAAACGGTAATGGGAAAGTCGATATTTTTATAACAATCGTTGGGAATCGTTTTTCCGTAAAATTCGTCGTCAAAAAAATAATCTTCTTTTGAACACCAGTCACGCCACTCTATGGCGACACCTTTGGGTAGATCTTCCATCAAGCCAAATTGTTTATTGGCTAAATAGCCTTTTAACAAAATGCTAATTGGGCCAAATAAATAAAAAAAGAAATAGGCTTTTATTCGGTAAGCCAAAGGCATGTTGAGAAGATAACCGGACGAGACTGCAATATTTATCGCACCGTCAACATTATTTAAATTATTCATTAAGCCGATTTGTTGTCCACCAGTGCTGTGCGCAACAAAGATAAACGGTAAAGCTGGGTATTGAGATTTCAAAAAACGTTTTATGGCATCCATATCTTTTGAGCCATAATCGGAATACCGATAATCACAGGTATTTAATCGGCTGGGTGCAGACTCACCACTGTCGCGATAATTCCAGAGGCAAACAATGTGATTGTGCTCGGCTAAAAATGTTAAAAATCGTAAATAAAACTCTTTTTTTACCGCAGTTCCGCAATTAAATTGAATGATAGACTTGGGGTTTTCGGGTATTAGAAGAATACCTTTAAGCACCACGCCATCATCACAGGTGGTTTCAAACTCTTGTTTTGTCATGGCGTATTTCTTTGTTTATTATTGGCGAGTATTTCTTCGCAATTATTTTAAGGGACAAGTCTACACCTTGTTTTGTGTCTTTTTCTTGTACGTTTTCGTGCAACTTTAATAACAAAAAAATTCTTTTAGTGTGTTTGCGAACAACACAATTTTTTGTTGTTAATTTATTGTTTTTTCGCTTTCAAAAATAACAAATGTTATTTACATTTAAAGGGCACTTCAAAATAACCTTCCCAAAATCCGAACTCAAACACACTAATAATAAAGGATAGTTTTATGTTTGGTTTTCTAAACTTACGTTTCTGGGCGACGTTTGTTGTACTCGTATTATTTCCAATACAAGAATTACTCGCTGATAATAACTGGACTACATCTGGTACTCGATCCTTATTGTCTGAACCTAATCAGATTATTTCTAACGGATCACGAACCTGGCAAGACTACGATAGACCCGAGGAATATCCTAATACGGTAAGATTACCTACCGAAACGATCTTGCTCGATGATGGTGTTGAACTGGCTGCATTTATTACTTTACCTGCTGACGAATTGGGTAATCCTATTGATCAAGATTTTCCGACGGTTATCGTAATTAGTGATTACAACGTTACGCTGGGTAATATATTCAGCGATTTAGGCTCAAATTTAGGCGTTTTTTTAGGGGCTGCTGATCCCTACATAGTGAAGCGCGGTTATGCTGTTGTGTCTGTAGACGGGCGCGGCACCGGAAAATCCACCGGCGTATGGGATGCTTGGGGTTCAAGCCAAGGCGATTACCAACAAATTATCGATTGGGTTCTTGCGCAGCCTTGGACAAACGGAGACCTAGCTTTACGAGGTGTTTCTGATCTTGGTATTCAAGCTTTATTTGCAGGCGCTACTGGTGATCCTGCGGTAAAAGCCATTTTTTCCATAGTACCGGCTGCCGATACCTATCGTGATACCGTATTTACCGGCGGTTCGGGTAATTTGTTATTTATTTCGTTGTGGCTTTCTTTAACCACATTAGCAAGCGTTGCCAACCCGGATATTATTCTAAATCCCGAAGAAGGTATTCCGGAGGTAATTGATGTGCTTTCGGATGCGTTACTGGAGTTTCAGTTACCAATTTTTACTCAAGCCTTATTAGGGGATGACGAATTACTTTACGACGGCCCATTTTGGCAACCACGTTCACCTATAGAGCGCATTGATCAGATTCAGGCGCCTACGTTTATTATTGGTTCTGTGCACGATATTTTTCAGCGCGGTGAACTCAATTTATACGAACAATTAAAACGCAATGTAGACAGCCGACTTTTGGTCTTGCCGGGCAATCACATTGAGGCGGCTTTGGCGACCAGCGCATCACAAGGTCAGTTAGGACTGCCACCAACTAATCACTTCGAATTACAGTGGTACGATCAACACTTGCGTGGATTTAACGCCGGTGTTGAGCAAATTCCACAAGTTACGCAATACATGATTGGTCTCGATCGTTTTGCTACCAGCGACGATTGGCCGGTACCACAGGCAGAACCAAAACGATTGTATTTCCATCCTTTTAGTAAATTAAAAGAAGATAGTGCAGGAATTTTTGGTGGCAGTAAAACTGTGTACGCATTTCCTGCCAGCGGCTTGTGCTCGATCAGCAGTGCGCAGTGGTCTTTAGGTATTCTGGGTTTTGTGCCTTTAGAGTGTTTTGAAGACAACAGTTTTACCGAGTTATTTTTTAACGTAATTTACGAAACCGACGTGCTAACGGAAGACCTCGCAATTAACGGCCCAATTCAGGCGGATATTTTTGCGGCGACCACCAATTTTGTGGGTTTAGTTTCGGTTCGCGTTGATGATGTTGCGCCGGATGGACGAGTAACTCCTTTAACCAACGGCTTATTAAATATGAAACATCGCGCGGTTGATGAATCACGGACACGTACTTTAGTCGGTGAAAATATTCAATCCTGGCATCCGTACACCGAAGCGGCAGAACAATCGGTATATCCCAACATTACCATGAAATTACCGGTAAATATTCAACCCACCAGTGCCGTTATTAAAAAAGGCCATAAATTACGTGTTGCTGTTGGGCCAAGTAATTTACCGCAGGGAACCATTTTGGGTGAAGAAGGATTATTGCAACTGCTGCCAACATGGTTGACAGTTGAAAATAATTACTGGTATCCATCGAGTATTGTGTTACCGGTAGTGCCTAATAACAGTTTTAGTATTGTGCCTACTGGCGGTGAATAACGACAATTAGCAAGATTGTTTATCAGCTAGATCTTTGATTAAAAAACCTCTGATTAACACGTACGTGATTTAATCAGAGGTTCCTGTAATGAATCATTCAATAAAATTAATATCAACCACTAGGTTCCGCAAAAGGTTCTAAGCACAACTTCAGACTCTGTAGGTGGTTGCGTAAAAGGTTTAACGGCTTCTCTATATTCGAAAGGCTTTTCTAACACATCGGCCAAGGTATGAAAGAGACTAAAATCGTTATTTTCTTTTGCGTGTTCAATGGCTCGATTAACCCAGTGATTTCTGGGAATAATTGCCGGATTTACCGAACGAATTTGCTCGACGTTTTTCAGGACTTGATCTTTATTCGCAAATGCTTGGGCGCTTGTTAATTCTGCGAGCCAGCGAGTTATCCACGATTGTAATTCATCGGGTATTTTGTCCCACAAAAACTCACGTTCAATAATTATCTTTGGTGTTTCTGTATGTTCGGATTTCTCAGATTGATCTTTAGCTTGCGGTAATTGCCCTTCTAAAAGTGTCTCACCCAGAATATTACCAAGGTTCCTAAATGAGTTGGTAAAATCCAATCGATGACGTTCAAGAATATCTAAAAATTCCTGCGTTAGCGATTGGCTCGCCGAAGACGCGTTATTAAAACCCAGTTTTTCGGCAAAAATCCGGTCGTAATGTTGATTGTATTCTACATCAAAGTTATCGAGCGATTGCTGGGCCGTCGCTAAGGCTTCCTGTTCTTTGCCCATTAATGGCAGCAACGCTTGCCCTAACCAACTTAAATTCCATTTCGCAACGGTCGGTTGATTGCAATAGGCGTAACGGCCACCACGATCAATAGAGCTGAATACTTTTTTAGAATTGAATTCGTCTAAAAATGCACAGGGCCCAAAATCAATGGTATCGCCACTGACCAACATGTTATCGGTATTCATGACGCCGTGAATAAAACCAACCGACATCCAGCGTGCTATTAATAGGGCTTGTCTTTTTACCGCGCAATCAAATAAAGCTGCGTAAGGATTTTTTAAGCCGTGTTGCGCAACATCTTGGGCGTAGTGACGATCAATCACGTAGTCGGCCAAATGTTGTATCGATTCTAGATCACCACGTGCCGAAAAGTATTGAAAAGTACCCACTCGCACATGACTGGCCGCAACCCGCGTTAAAATTGCGCCGGGTTCCAGTTGGTCGCGAACTACGCGTTCACCGGTGATGACCGCAGCCAAGGCGCGTGTTGTAGGAATGCCCAGAGCAAACATGGTTTCACTAAGAAGATATTCGCGTAACACCGGGCCGACCGGTGAGCGACCGTCGCCCATGCGTGAAAAGCGCGTAGTGCCGCTGCCTTTGAGTTGCACATCCAATAATTGATTGCAATGATTTTTCAGTTCGCCCAAATAAATAGCGCGACCGTCACCCAGTTGTGGATTCCAGTGACCAAACTGATGTCCGGCATAAACCGAGGCGATGGTTGTTACCGGAAGGTCTTCATCATTACCGGCAAGAAGTTGCAGAGTTTCGCTGGATTCTAAGGTTTTGCTGTCTAACCCTAATTCACTTGCGAGTGTTTTATTAACACGAATAAATTCCGGCTTTTTTACCAACGTCGGTACTGTGTTGGAATAAAATTGTTCGCCCAGAGTTTGCAGGCTGTGCTCCAATAAACGGTATTTTAATGGACTATTATTGGTTGCCATTTACGACTCGATCTTCGTTGATAAAATAAAGGAAACGCTAATTAACCCAGAGTTTCCTGCGCTACAAGGATGCGTCGCCAATTTCAGGAACGGTAACACACTGAAATTGTGAAGAAATTGAAAATCGCATTGTCAATTTCTGCTCTTTGATTAAATCACGGATGGGTTAATCAAAGGTTCCTAAGGCTAAACTGTAACTGAGGCTCAAATAACTTTCATCCACACAAAAACCGTGTGAATTCATTTGTTAAGGCCTTGCGTGAGATTCTTAAAATTTTTAGTGATCAGTTTTTAGCTGTTATTCAACAACATCACCACCGGCGATAAAATCCTCGATTTTGAATAAAATGTAATCATTGTGGCGAATGTTCTTGGCAATCTCTCGGGCTTCTTCCGGTGAATGCCCATGCAGCAAAAAACTTAAGGTTGCTAAATATTCGTTTTCATAAAAAATCGCGGTTTTTAGTTCAATAGCATCCTCAATAGATTCCGATAAGTGCAGGCTCGAAACTACTTTTAAATTCCGATCAATTCGGTTGATATAACTAAAACCTATTATATCAGCCGTACCGGACGACTCTGTGGCGCTCTCTTGTGTCGAATTCGAATGCATATGCTGCCCTAGATTTTTGACATTTAATTTGAGTCGCTTGTATTGCCGACCCAATTCATTCTATTCATTGATACTAATGTTGGTTTCTGCAAAGACTAAGCCGATATTTGCTAATCTTAGTCATAAAGGGCACTGTATTACTTGATTTTAACTGTTTGTAACTTATCCACAATTACGCGCATTTATTGCAGTATATGATGCACAATTACGCATATTATCAACTATGCAACTTAATCTGCTCGGTATACTCTAGGCTCTAGCTTCATAAAACTAACAACCGAACTCGGCTGAGATGAATTACTCGTCGTAAGTCAGCCGACCGAATAAGGGGGAATTTGTATGTTTGATAACAATTCACAAAGCATTGGTAATACACCAATGGTACGTGTAAAAAATCTTTGGCCTGCCGGTAATGTTTACGCAAAAATTGAATCCCGAAACCCCGCCGGGTCGGTAAAGTGTCGCATTGGCGCGAACATGATTTGGGCCGCAGAAGAGAGCGGTGTATTAAAACCCGGCATGACCCTTGTTGAGCCTACCAGCGGTAATACCGGAATCGCGCTGGCATTTGTTGCGGCCAGTAAAGGTTATAAGCTTATTCTAACCATGCCTGCGAGCATGTCGATTGAGCGTCGCAAGTTGATGAAAGCTTTGGGTGCAGAAATTGTTCTGACCGAGCCACCAAAAGGTATGAAAGGTGCTATCGAAAAAGCCAAAGAACTAGTGGCGAGTAATCCCGATACGCATTTGATGTTGCAGCAATTTGAAAACCCAGCAAATCCTGCCATTCACGAAAAAACCACAGGCCCCGAAATTTGGACCGATACTGAAGGTCAAATCGACGTATTTGTTGCCGGCGTTGGAACTGGCGGTACTATCACAGGTGTTTCTCGTTACATTAAAAATCAGCAAGGTAAAGCCATTACCTCTATTGCCGTTGAACCGACTGATTCACCAGTAATTTCTCAAACGCTCAATGGCGAAGACCCAACACCGTCACCGCATAAAATTCAAGGTATTGGCGCAGGTTTTGTACCGCAGAATTTAGATTTAAGTGTGGTTGATGCTGTAGAAAAAGTCTCTAACGATGAAGCCATTGCTACCGCACGTTTACTGATGCAAAAAGAAGGTATTCTTGCGGGTATTTCATGCGGTGCTGCTATGTCTGCGGCGCTGAGAATTGCGGGTAAACCAGAATATAAAGACAAAATGATTGTGGTCATTTTACCTGACTCAGGTGAACGTTACCTAAGTACTGCATTATTTGATGGAATGTTTACTGATAACGAAAACGTGCAGTAGATATCGATATTAAGCCCGTTTTTGTCAATTAAATCTGGATTAATTCTTTTGTAGCATTAACAATAAATTCGTAGTACGGATTTATTGTTAATCTCTTCTTTCTCTATTTTAATCATCCAGAATAAGAAAATTATATCACTGTGACCGTGGTTTTATCGTTCATCAGCGACTAATTTATATCTTTAAACGGTCACTCCGCTATTAATAAAGATAAAAATCAAGATGTAAGATGACGATGATTATCTACAATCACGGCATTTTTACCGGTTAAATTTCGTCTAAAAAGAGTTCCATTTGTACATCACAGCGTTGATAGGGTGAGCTGTAGCCGCTGACCCGTTTAAAACCCAGTTTACGGTACAGCTCCAAAGCGGGTGTTAACGCGGAATTACTCTCCAAATACAGTCGTTTGGCATTCAGAGCTTTTGCTTTCTCGATGACAAAATTCCCTAACATAAAACCAATTCCATAACCGCGGTACGCATCTGCCACTGTCATTTTTGCAAGCTCAAAAGAAGAATCATCCATTTTTAATAACGCACAGGTACCAACGGGTTTGTTATTAAACAGAGCAATAGCAATGTAGCCACCTCGATTAATAATATATTCGAAAGGGTTTTCTAAGGCTTTTATATCGGCATCTTCGAGCGTGAAATATTTATTGATCCACGCTTCGTTTAACATTTTGTAGGCCTGTTGATGATCTTCTGTAAAGTCCACAATAGAAATGCTCGAAGTTTTACTCCATTTATGAATTTTTTTTACACGCTCAAACAAACTCTCACGATTTAATTCGTAACCGAAAGCATTTAAGTCGTTCCATAAATTGCAATTAATATTTTTAAAAATGTCGTCCAGTGCTGTATTAATATCGTCACATTGAGCGTTAAGATTATCAGACATTTTTCGTGCTTTTGCCGTAAGCGAGGCCACGGTTACCCGTGCATCTTGCTTTGATTTCCCGGTTTTAATCAGGCCATGTTTGGTCATATCTTTAACAATTTGGCTTACCGAAGCATGGGTTTGGCCAATATCTTCGGCGAGTTCACTGATGCTGGCGCTGTCTTTTTGGAGCAACATAAACAGTATTGGAAACCAACGCGCGTCAATCTCCACTCCGTACAAATCGTAGATCTTCTGTGCATCGGTGGTCACCACCTCTGCTAGGTGTCGTAAGCGGCTGCCTAGAGCCATTTGGCCTGCTATGGCGAAGAATGACATGATATACCTCATATATTTACGTAAGTACTTACATAAATATATTGATATCGTCTAACTAATGCAAGAGGTTTCGACTAGAGGCCGTTGTGGTTGGAAGTGAATCGGTGTTTTGCGGGCATAATGATGTTGATGAGTGCGAGTAATCGCGGAATTCATTGGGGGAAACTCCGATTAACCTAGAATTTCCAGTAACACAAAGATGCGTCACCAATTTTAAGAACGGTAAGCGATTGAAATTATTGAAATTGTGGAGAGATTAGAAATTGCACTGTCAATTTTTAATCTCTGATTAAATCATGGCTGAGTTAATCAGGAGTTCTTAGAGGTTTCTATACCAAAATCCATTCTCTCTGGTATTAATGGAGCCTTTGGTCAATATTAACAAAAGCTCCAATACCGATTACCCAATAGCCGATTAACTGTCGCTGGCGGGTTCCATTTGCGATTGCAGGTAATTTTCGATGCCTACCGAGTCAATTAAACCTAATTGGGTTTCTAACCAATCAACGTGTGATTCTTCGTCTTCTAAAATGGCTTCAAAAATTTCGCGAGAAATATAATCGCCTTGTTTTTCAGCTTCGGCAATGGCTACGCGTAGATCAGGAATTGCATCGTTTTCTAGGGCTAGGTCGCACTCCAAAATTTCTCTGGTGTTTTCGCCAATACGTAAACGACCCAAGTCTTGTAGATTTGGAATACCTTCTAAGAACAAAATACGCTCAATTAATTTATCGGCGTGTTCCATTTCTTCAATAGATTCGCGGTATTCTTTTTTACCTAATTTGGTAAGACCCCAATCATTAAGCATTCTAGAATGTAGGAAATACTGATTGATAGCAATTAACTCATTAAATAATACTTTGTTTAAATGTTTAATAATTAAAGGATCACCTTTCATAAAGCAATAATTCCGTAGCAATAAGTTACAACATAATGTGACGATTTTTTAGTGTTACAAGTCTACCGACAAACAATCAAAGTTGGCAAGGCGCTTGGGGTTTTGTGCCGGAAATTTGATGTAAAAGCTGCCGAGCCGATTTTCGACAAATTCCGCATTGTGATCCTAGGCCGGTTTTACAGCGCAGTTTTGACATAGTGCAAATACCTTCTTTAGCCGCTTGTTTTACGTGGCTTTCACTAACACCCTTACACACACAGACGTACATTGCTAATTTACCTCGTCACAAGATAAAGAAACTGCGGTAATTTCGTTGTTAAACACATTTGAAATTACAGGTTACAGAAACCTGTAAAATCATTGTTGTAATTAATAATTAGGCAGATTTGAGTTCAAAATCCGGCGATGCCGCGCGAATTAATGCTTTCCAGTCGCCTTCAATTAATTCAATTTTTTTGTTTTTACAAAAGCGGCGTTCTTTATCGGTGGGTTCTGGAATAATTGCCCAACCACTTGGCGTTCCTGAGGCGTAAATCATATCGCTTAAAACCATGCGCTCGGTATCGCGAGTTAATCTAACGCCAACAAATAGATATTGTTTTTCTTGGCGATAGGTTTTTAAAAACGAAGGAATCGCAAAACCACCCATAAGCTCGGTAATGTAATCTACATAGTCGGCATCGGCGGCGATATAGCTTGGTTTTGGTACCGGTGTACCCATGGGTTTAAATAGAATCGGTAACGATGTGTCGGCCTTTTCTTGCTCAATTTCTTGGTAACTGCTGCCGTCGTATTGATAAAGTTTAAAGCGATAATCGGTACCGCCAAGACGGGCACAACCAATAATCAATAAATGAGGCGTGGTGTTGTAGCTGTCTTGCAGTTGAGTGTCTCGGTTAATGTCGATAACGTAATTGGGTTTAATTTCGCTTAACCAATCGTGAAATTGGCCACGAGTCCATTTTTTTGCTCCGTAGGTCTCATTTAAAAAACGCTCAACATAGCTGCGACCTTTTTTAAGCTCTAAATTCATAGCAGCGCGTGGAAATTCATACATTAAACGCGGTGCCATGGGCTGGCCGTCGTTCATGGCTAAAATTAAGCTGTCGCTGTCGGCTGGTATACTGGAGTTATCGGCTTGGTTTTTTACATCGCTTAAAACACCTGCGCCTAGGTACGGCACAATTCGGCCTTCTTTTATTCCTGCAACTAAATCCCTTGCCAGTGTTGAATCGATCATGGTGCTCTCCAGTAATAGGCTAAATTCGAGGGTGTATAAATTGGCTTATTAAAATTAAAAGAAACTGTAATTAACGCAGAGGCTCTTAACAGTTATTGCAAGCCAATAACACAGTGCGAATAACACTGTTTTTCATTTGCAGTGGAACAGCAATAATTAATCCAAGAGTAATACTGCGTGATCGCGGCGCGTCGTTTTCTTAAGTGATTGATAAACCGCAAATTTTTAGGTAAAAAAATAATTGTCGTTTTTCTTACAAACACCTAAAAAATCCACTTGTACCGTTTATGTCGCATTTACAACAATATTTTTTTGAGAAGAGCTTTGTAGGGGAAATCTGCTTGGAGCGGTAAAACATTATGGGAACCTCTAATTAACTCATCCTTGATTTAATCAGAGGGCAGAAATTGAAAATGTGATTTCCAATTTCTTCACAATTTCAATCACTTACAGTTCTTGAAATTGGCGACACATCCTTGTGTCGCGAGAAACTCTAGGTTAATCAGAGTTTCCTATGAGCAATTACGCCTTCAGGCGCTCTAATTAAGTCATCGAAAACCTAACAAGAGGTTTGGGTAGATATCAGTACCCGATAATTTTTGATGCAGGCTGAGTGTTATTGAATAAATTATTAAACGAAAATCGTAATTTTTTAAAATTAATTTCGTGAAGGTAATTTTCTATAAATGAAGGAAGAGAATGTCGTTGCTCTTAATACGAGGCCAATATTAAAAACGGTAGATCAGTATTAAAAATTGTAGATCAACTAATAACAAAAACTGCGTGTTGAACATAGATTGTTAAAAGTAAAACACCAATATTTGATATTTATTGTTATTTTTATCTTGCTTTGTCGGCTTGTTTAAACCTTACAAAAATTGAGTCTATGTTGGTCATGCAACAGCCAATTGGTGATTTTGTCGGTTTTTATCAAACAATAAAAAATTCGTAAGATAAAAAAATCCTTATAAATCAAGGTTATAAATATTTCCTCTGAGTTTGGTATGTACATCGCAATACCACCGTCGCGATTCACTGCTTGTAGTACAGCACCGCATGTAACCATGCGGAATTAGTCAAACAGGAGAAAATATCATGGCAATGCGTCAATGTGCGATTTACGGTAAAGGTGGTATTGGTAAGTCGACCACTACTCAAAACCTAGTAGCTGCTTTGGCAGAAGCTGGCAAAAAAGTAATGATTGTTGGCTGTGACCCTAAAGCCGACTCTACCCGTCTTATCCTTCATTCTAAAGCTCAAAACACCATTATGGAAATGGCTGCGGAAGCAGGTACCGTTGAAGATTTAGAATTAGAAGACGTTCTAAAAACCGGTTACGGCGACATCAAATGTGTTGAGTCGGGCGGTCCAGAGCCAGGCGTTGGTTGTGCAGGCCGTGGTGTAATCACTGCAATTAACTTCTTAGAAGAAGAAGGTGCTTACGACGACGATCTAGATTTCGTTTTCTACGACGTACTCGGTGACGTTGTGTGTGGTGGTTTCGCAATGCCAATTCGCGAAAACAAAGCGCAAGAAATTTACATCGTTGTATCTGGCGAAATGATGGCGATGTACGCCGCAAACAACATTTCAAAAGGTATCGTTAAATACGCTAACTCAGGCGGTGTGCGTTTAGCGGGTCTTATCTGTAACAGCCGTAACACAGATAAAGAAGATGAATTAATTGAAGCCTTAGCAGCTGCTATTGGTACTCAAATGATTCACTTCATTCCACGTGACAACGTTGTTCAACGTGCTGAAATCCGCCGTATGACTGTTATCGAATACGATCCAACTGCTAAACAAGCGGATGAATATCGTGCGCTTGCGCAGAAAGTTATTGATAACAAAAAACTTGTTATTCCTCAGCCTGTAACCATGGACCAACTTGAAGAGTTGTTGATGGAATTCGGCATTATGGAAGAAGAAGACGAAAGCATCATCGGTCAAACTGCTGCTAGCGAGTAATTGATTTATTGATGATTAAATAGTTTTACGAAATTCTGATTAATAGATTTCTTATTTAATCAATGTTTCTTTTAAAGCTATTTAACAGTCGCCCGAAAAATAGTCTTGGTTATTTATTTTTCGGGCTCGCATTAGCGTTTTGCTAATGGCAACAGGGCCTCTGTTGCGCTATTAACCGAATTTTTTCTTTTTTGAATTGACTCGAATTAATAGTCGAATCTGGCTCGGTCGGGTATGGAGCAGATTGGCTTCTGCCTGCAACTCAAAATAAGAGGAGACAGACAATGACTGTCATGACACGTGAAGAAACTGAAGCCCTCATCTCTGAAGTGCTTGAAGTTTATCCTGAGAAAGCCAAGAAAGACCGCGCAAAACATTTAACTCCAAACGACCAATCGTTGGAGCAATCAAAAAAATGTATTACTTCCAATAAAAAATCACTACCCGGTGTTATGACCATTCGTGGTTGTGCATACGCAGGTTCTAAAGGTGTGGTTTGGGGCCCAATTAAAGATATGATTCATATCTCTCATGGTCCGGTTGGTTGTGGTCAATATTCTCGTGCAGGTCGTCGTAACTATTATATCGGTACTACCGGTGTAAATACCTTTGTTACCATGAACTTCACAACTGATTTCCAAGAAAAAGACATCGTTTTTGGTGGTGATAAAAAACTCGCTAAAACCATCGACGAAATCGAAACTCTTTTCCCATTAAATAAAGGCATTACCATTCAATCAGAATGTCCAATTGGTTTGATTGGTGATGACATCGAAGCCGTAGCAAAAACCAAAAACAAAGAAACGGGTAAAACTGTTGTGCCTGTTCGTTGTGAAGGTTTCCGCGGTGTTTCTCAATCGTTGGGTCACCACATTGCAAACGACGCGGTTCGCGATTGGGCGCTTGGTGCTCGTGATGATGACGACAGTTTCGAAAAAACCGATTACGACGTTGCGATCATCGGTGATTACAACATTGGTGGTGACGCTTGGTCTTCTCGTATTTTGCTAGAAGAAATGGGTCTTCGTGTTGTGGCTCAATGGTCTGGTGACGGTTCAATTTCTGAAATTGAATTAACGCCAAAAGTTAAATTGAACCTCGTTCACTGCTACCGTTCAATGAACTACATTTCTCGTCACATGGAAGAGAAATACGGTATTCCTTGGATCGAATACAACTTCTTCGGCCCAACCAAAACCGTTGAATCTCTTCGTAAAATTGCTTCACACTTTGACGAAAGCATTCAAGCAAAATGTGAAGAAGTTATTGCTAAATACAAGCCTGAGTGGGACGCAGTTATTGCCAAATACCGTCCACGTTTAGAAGGCAAAAAAGTTATGTTGTACGTAGGTGGTTTACGCCCACGTCACGTAATTGGTTCATACGAAGATCTAGGTATGGAAGTTGTTGGTACCGGTTATGAATTCGGCCACAACGACGACTACGATCGTACGTTAAAAGAAATGGGCGATGCCACTTTGCTTTACGATGATGTTACTGGTTACGAATTCGAAGAATTTGTGAAAAAAGTAAAACCAGATCTTATCGGTTCTGGCATTAAAGAAAAGTACATCTTCCAAAAAATGGGTGTGCCTTTCCGTCAAATGCACTCTTGGGATTATTCCGGTCCTTACCATGGCTTCGATGGCTTTGCGATTTTCGCACGCGACATGGATATGACGTTGAACAACCCATGCTGGGGCAAATTAAAAGCGCCTTGGAAAACTGAAGACTCTGTAGCTACAGCAGCAGTTGCCAACGCTTAATTAATCGCATCATTTTTTATTAACGTGCCGCTAGTGCTTCAATTAATGGAGCACTAGATCACTCAACCTTTCGCTAGTGTCACAGATTAGTGGCCTAGAAGGAGTTCCGAGATGAGCCAAGACGTAGAAAACATCAAACCAAGTTATCCTTTGTTCCGTAACGACGAATACAAAGAAATACTTAAAAATAAGCGTGAATCTTTCGAAGAAGCGCATTCACAGGAGAAAATTGACGAAGTATTTGAGTGGACTACCACCGAAGAATACAAAGAGTTAAATTTCCAACGTGAAGCATTAACCGTTAACCCAGCCAAAGCTTGCCAACCATTAGGTGCCGTACTCTGTTCTTTGGGTTTTGAGAAAACCATGCCTTACGTGCACGGTTCTCAAGGTTGTGTTGCTTATTTCCGTACTTACTTTAACCGTCACTTTAAAGAGCCTATCTCTTGTGTTTCTGACTCTATGACAGAAGACGCGGCGGTATTTGGTGGTCAGCAAAACATGAAAGACGGTTTGGAAAACTGTAAAGCGATTTACAAACCCGACATGATTGCGGTTTCTACCACTTGTATGGCGGAAGTTATTGGTGATGACTTAAACGCATTCATTAATAACTCGAAAAAAGAAGGCCATGTTCCTGATGAGTATCCAGTGCCTTTCGCTCACACGCCAAGCTTTGTAGGAAGCCACACCACTGGTTGGGATAACATGTTTGAAGGTATCGCTCGATACTTCACGCTTAACTACATGGAAGGCAAAGAAGTAGGTAGCAATGGTAAAATCAACATTGTTCCTGGCTTTGAAACCTACCTAGGTAACTTCCGCGTAATTAAGCGCATGATGAACGAAATGGGTGTAGAAGCCACCATGTTGTCTGATCCAGAAGAAATTTTGGATACACCAGCAGACGGCGAATTCCGCATGTACGCAGGCGGTACCACTCAAGACGAAATCAAAGACGCGCCTAACGCAAAAGATACTTTCTTGTTGCAACGCTGGCAGCTTGTTAAAACCGAGAAATTCGTTAAAAACACTTGGAACCACGCAACTCCACAAATTCACATTCCAATGGGTTTAGATTGGACTGACGAGTTTTTAATGGAAGTGAGCAAAGTCACCGGCCAACCCATTCCTGCGTCTCTAGAAAAAGAACGCGGTCGTTTGGTTGATATGATGACCGACTCGCACACTTGGATGCACGGTGTTAAATACGGACTTTGGGGTGATCCTGATTTTGTCATGGGCATGACCAAATTCTTACTAGAATTAGGTGCAGAACCAACTCACATTCTTTGTAACAACGCCAACAAACGTTGGAAAAAAGCAATGGATGCCATGTTGGCCGAATACAAAATGGATAAGCTTTGCGAAGTTCATATCGGTAAAGACTTGTGGCACATGCGTTCTCTAGTATTCACCAATAAACCAAACTTCATGATTGGTAACTCCTACGGCAAGTTTATCCAACGTGATACTTTGTACAAAGGTGAAGAGTTCGAAGTACCATTGGTGCGTATTGGTTTCCCAATTTTCGATCGTCATCATTTACATCGTCAAACCACTTTAGGTTACGAAGGCGCCATGCAAATTCTAACCACCTTGGTTAACTCTGTACTTGAGCGTCTTGACGACGAAACACGCGGAATGCAAACCACTGACTACAATTACGATCTTGTCCGTTAATTGTGAGACCGGGCGATTACATTAATCGCCCACGTTGAAATTAAACGGTTTAACTTTGTGTATTTAACGTTGTGATTTTTTATAAAAATCACAAATAAAAAAGTTATTCGGTCATTTCGGGGTAACACAATTACCCCGCTTTTTATTTAACGGAGAAAGATTATGCCAAACGTAATGTTACGTCGTAACGAGTCTGGACAATTAACGCTGTACGTTGCAAAACGTGACCAAGAAGACGTGGTTGTGTCTATTGAAAAAGAAGGCTCAGAAGGTTGGGGCGGTACCATCGAGCTTGCCGATGGCTCAGCGTATTATATTGATCCGCTGGATGCCGAACCAAAATTACCAATCACCTTGAGAGCCAAACGTGCAGGGGGTTAATCATGAGCGCGCTTTGCGAAGATGTCGCTGTGCGATTGGCGCTCGCTGCACGTGCACTACCGGAAGAAATTGAAACTCGTGAATTAGTTCTCGGTGTGTTAGAAGCGGTTGGCGAACCCATTACCAGTGCAAAATTAAATAAACTCCGTTTAAATCGATTAAAAAAAATCGAAGCTCTCGCACACGTTGACGATGCTTATCTTAAAGAAGCACTCAACTTTCTTAAGGGTCGCAATATAAAACGCGAACCTGAACCTCTTCCCGAAATTATTTCCTTAAATGATGGCGACATGCCCGAATCCGTTCGTGTGGCTTGTGCGTCAAATTCTGGCGATAAAATTGACGGACACTTTGGCTCTTGCTCACGCTTTTTAGTGTATCAACTCTCTGCCGACGAAATCAGACTCGTCGATATCCGCAAACCAGAATCAGTAAGCGATGACGAAGATAAAAACGTTGCCCGCGCCGCATTAATTAACGACTGTAACGTTTTATATACCGTCTCGATTGGTGGCCCGGCTGCGGCAAAAGTTGTTAGAGCCGGATTACATCCCATTAAATTGCCGCAAGGCGGTGTTGCGCCCGATGTGTTAAAACGTTTGCAAGAAACCATCGCCACATCACCACCACCTTGGTTAGCAAAAGCCATGGGACAAAATCCAGAAGAACGCGTGCGTTTTCGAGAGGAGGCAACCGGATGATTACCGAGCAAGATATCAGCACAGTTGTTGATTTAGTGAAAGCCAATGGTTTATCGGAAGACGTAGTTTCTAAATTACGTTCACAATTTAACGGTTATCATTTTACCTATTGTATGGATGATGACATGGACGCATTTAAGCCCGCCAAAGAATGCGAAGGTTTTAATATTTATTTTGTGAATTCATCCGACCATTGTTCTAAATTAACCACCGACCCAACTAACGCATCTGGGTTTGTATTGGCCGAGGTAATTGAAGATGACTGACTCACAAGAGTCACCGTTTGACGACTTAACTCCCATTGCCGATTGTCGTTTTTGTTCGTTTCAAACAAAAACCTTATTAATGGGACGATGCACGCCGGGTGATGCTTGTGTATTGGTTCAAAGCGGTCGTCAGATCGACCGCTTTTTTCGCAATAATCCGCAATATGCCAGTCGTTATTTACGTGACGAATTTTGGGAAAGACGTGCCATTGCCGTTCGCTACTCACCGCAAAGCGAACTCATCAACATGATTAAAGATCCAGACGAAGCCGTACGCCGCGCCGTTGCCTATCGACTGCCACCGGATCAACTCGAAGGCATGATCGACGACATCGACCGCGAAGTGCGCATTACCGTCGCCGATCGCATTCCCTTAGACAAACTTGAACTGCTCGCCAATGATCCCGATTATTTAGTGCGAGCCTACGTTGCACAACGATTACCGGCAGGGCGATTATTTCGCTTAATTCGCGATCCCGATCGCCAAGTACGCAAACTCGTTGCCAAACGCATACCCGAAGCCAGCCTAGGAATGATGCTTTATGATCCCGAACCCGAAGTACGCCGAGTTGTGGCCAGCCGCGCACAAAGCGACGAACTAGAACTCTTACTAAAAGACGAAGACTGGGTAGTGCGCCTAACAGCCGCCGAACGCGCACCGCTGGAATCATTAGAACCACTTAAAAACGACCCAGAACCCGAAGTAGTTAGAACCGTACAAGAACGGCAAAACAGCTAAACCAAATTCCCTCCCAAAAACACCGCTAAAAAAACCTACTTGATAAATTATTAAATATGCAAAAATAAATTGCGAGTAGGTTTTCTTTAATATTTTTTGACAGAGTTTATTTTGAATATGACTACTATAGAGAACCTCTGAATAACTCATTCATGATTTAATCAGAGGGAAGAAATTGAAAATGTGATTTCCAATTTCTTCACAGTTTCAATCACTTACACTTCTTGAAATTGGCGACACATCCTTGTGTCGCGAGAAACTCTCGATTAATCAGAGTTTTCTATAGCAAATGGTCAAAACTGCCTTTTTTAAAAGCAGATTCAACATAGTATAGCGTCTTTTCATATATGCCCATTTGCACATCATCGAATTTTTCTTCATGCTCATCGCTGTAATTAGGATGATCCTCATCATAATATGGGTATTTCAGTCTCGCTTTCTTTTTTTCGATTACAGCAAAATCAATAAGCGCTTCAGCTTCTTCATTACTGAGAAAAATAGGTGGCTGTACATCTTTATGCGGAAATGCCGTTTTTAGAGCAACATAATTTTCATTAGCAACAATTTCTGCTATCTCCTCCACCAATTCAGGCGGCATGAGAACCTCTCTCTTAATCATCTATTGGCTACCTTAGATAATGCGTTAGATTAATATTTTTCTTCGATTAATTTTTTTATAATTTAATTTGAAGTTAACAATCGTCAATTCTTTTGGTTGTTCAGGTATAAAGATAAATGTAGTTGATAGTGATGTTCAATTTAATTAGTACTATAACTATGAATGGTTAACGGATGACTTATATTTGAGGGTCCTATCATTCTTGGAGTGCGGTCTTAGTAAAAAACTAAAAAGATAAATTCGGCATATTTTCTTAAGAAAATAACGGCTCGACACGCTTAGGGAAAGTCAGTGCAATCACATTGCTAAAAATTCATCTTAGAAATCTAGGCGTGCTTACGATGTAAAACCCTCAAGGAAATATTTGATGAACGTTAATTTTTTGATAAATATTAGGCCTAATATTTATTGACCGGATCTGAGATTATTTAAGCTGAAGTCCTATCTTCTGCATATTAGATAATGCAGTGTTTGAACTTAATCGGGCATATTGTTTTTCTTTAGCCAAAGTACTTTCTTTATTTAATAACCTCTTTTTCATTAAAGTTGCCTCATTATATTTGACTGAGTCCGAGAGTCGTTGATTTATATAAATCAAATGTTCCAGCACTCTCCCCATTTTTTTTTGCAATCTAGGGTTAAACTCTTTACTGCATGACAAGTATCGTTTGAGATGAACTTCAGAACACTTCAAAACTGGAGAATCCGCTTCGCAATTACTATGAACTATTAAGGACTGCCAAAATGCATTTCTTGCTGCAATAAAATGCTCTTCGCTATTCAGATTTGATCCAATTAACATTGAGCAGTACCCTCTATTTGCATAAAAGGTGGCAGAATGGCTAAGTAACTCTTTCCTATTAAGAGATCTACCTATAATTTCTGGATCTTCATATTCGTTTCTAGTATAGATAATTTCACCTTCAGATATTCTCCTCTCTAGAAATTCAATTAGTCCAGCGGCATATTTGTCTGAATGAATATATTTTCCATTAATCATAGATTTATACTTATCAAAAAATACAGAATCTACATCATTATCCAAAAATTGTATAAGACCATCCATATCCCCAATATTATGTGCATAAGCTGCATAATTTGGCATTTGGAAAATCACAATTTCCGCTAATTTATCATTAAAACTGCCTTCTTCTAAAAATCCTTCGCTTTCTATTTCTAACTGTTTATCTTTAGCCCATTTGAAACATGATTGAGCATTGTTAAATTGATTGTCATAAAAATATAATGAGCCTTTCAAGGAAATGGCGTGGCTCAATATTTGAAGTGTTAGCCATCGGGGTAAATTTTTAGAGTGAGACAATTTTTTTGCAATATCTATACATTTTGTATAGCAATCCATTGCCTTGCGTTTGTCTTCGCTCTCATTGCTGGAAGTGATTTTTTCTCCCATTTCTTTATTTTCATAGAATTTTTTTAACAAGCTTAAAAAATCTACATCAATTTTTTCACTAAATTTTTTAATTTCTTTTAGTGAGCCTTCTATTAAAACTAAGCCATCATCTTTCTTGTATGAAATTGCATTGGCGACACAACCTGCTATTGCTTCTGCTAGGTGAGGTAATACTCGAACATATTTACCTTTATAGTTCATCCTTTTTAGTAACTCACCAACAGTATCATTAGTAGGCATAATATCCCTTTTCATTATTTATTAAAAAAGAGTGTGATGGGTATTAAAAATTATTACATAGGTTTCTTATTTTATAATTATTTTTATCATCGAATTTACCCTAAATCATGAGTTTTTCAATTTTTGCTTGAGCCTGATGATTTTAACGACATTCATAATTCTCTAGCTCGTTTTACTACTGTAGTTGCTTAGTTTCTCAATGCTATGAACTATATAACGCAATTTCCACCAGTTGTCTGCACCGGCTTCTCTTCTCAAGAAAAAATTAGCTGTTTCTGTATTCTCATTGTTTAACAAAATTAAGTAATGACGACGGATTCAGCTACATGGACTTATGATTGTGGATGTGTTTTTGCTTGAGGTTGACTTTTTGTTCATGTTTTTATCGTCGGCTATTAGCTTCGCCCACTGTGTTTTTCCTTTCATATTTTGCACTTCAGCTAAAGTTACTCTGGTTTTCTTTTTGTTGGTCATTTTTTGCGCTCCTTCGCAAGTTTTAATTCTTTTAATTCTTCTTTGGTTAATTTTGGAGTATCAGGATCTGCAATTATTTGTTCTAAAATTTCTTTATCCGTGGTTTCAATAAATTTCTTTTTATCTGATTTACTCTCCATTTTTTCAATTTCATCCAACGAATACCGTTTAATATTACTCATAGAATGTGCCTCGCATGAAAAGTCATTGTTTCATATGCTCTACGTTCATCTTTTTCTGCCTTTCGAGCAGAAATGATTCGTATAACCTCATTGCCATCTTCGTATACTCGCTCAGTATACACAACTAACAATATACCTAATTTCGATTTACCTACAGTTTGATACCTGGTTTCACCATAATTATGGCGCCGATCGACCCTTTCTTGACGTATTGGATCTTTCCATATCATGGCAGCATCAATAAAATCAATTCCTCGCTCCCGAAGGGTCTTTTCTCGTTTGTCTTCATCCCACTCGAATTGCATCTTATTTTCGCCTTTTACTTTATTGTACGGACTCTGTTATAAGCAATTGTGCGAACGTTAATTCTTTGCACTAGCCTGCCAATCAGCATAAAATCAGACATTGTAACGGATGTGTAGATAATAGCTTGGTTATGCATGACAGGATTCTAAAAAAGCCATTCTAAAATTATTACTTGGTTATCTCGTCTTATAATTATTTTTGTTATCGAAGTTAGCATAAATCATCACTTTTTTAATTTTTGCTCCGGGTTGATAATTTCGACGACATTTGTGCTTCTCTAGCTTGTTTTATTTCTGTAATTGTTTAGCTTCTCAATATTATGAATTATACAGCGCGGTTTCCACTGGTAATCTAATCTGGTTTTCCTTCACAAGTTAAAAAAACGAGTTGTTTTTGGGGTTTCTTTTTTTAATTAAATGACCGGTTTAATCATTAGCTTTCGATGGTTTTAAATATCAGAATCTCTGATTGAATCCGGTGAGATATGAGGGTTTTCCGAAAGTCGGCATATTTCCATTTGATCAAAAAATATCCGATTTTTTGTCTCAAAAGTGGCGGAAATTGAGACAATAGGTTTGTTTTGTGGTATTTTTATCTCAAATATAGTGGAAATTGAGATATGAGAATCAAAGAACCTCCTGTTGAAGAGCGTAATCCTCTCGCGGTGATAGCCAATAAGTGTCCAGAGAAACTTGAGCAGTATCTAGAATTTTTAACCCCTATTGATAAAAGGGGGAGTTATTTACCTTATGACGAGTTAAGGCATAGGATTGATGGCGATCTCGACCACAAATTGGTTTGGTCTTTAGTTAAGTTAGCTAGAAATCGACAAAAAACTAAAATCATCGAATTTGGGGAGCCAAAAAATTCGTGCCATTATCTTTTGACACCACTTATACAAAAAGCAATCTCTGAAGTTGATAGGAATACTACCAGCGCGTCGTTAGAGTGGATCAGTAGCAAGATTGGGGAAAAACACCAAGTAGGATATTTGCTGAATGATCTAATTGAAGATGAATCGATTAGTAGTAGTCAACTTGAAGGAGCTGCCACCACAACTAGAGTTGCAAAAGAATTATTAAAACGCAATAAATCGCCAAGATCAAAAGATGAAAAAATGATTGTTGGTAACTACAAATTAATGATCTTTGCATGGGAAAAGCGCAACGCTCCTTTAAGTTTAGATCTGCTGCAAGAAATACATAAAGTAGGTGTCGAGGGTATCGATGACGATGTTTACTCTCCAGGGAATTTTAGAAAATCTGATAATGTGCATGTTGTAAATTCTGATGGTGAAATTGTGCATACGCCCCCGCCATACAACACCTTAAAAAATAGATTAGAAGAATTTGTTCACTGGGTTAATGAAGATCACGAAGAAAGTGAAGATAGCTCGTATATTCACCCGTTGATAAAGGCAATAACCATTCATTTTGGCATTGGTTACGAACACCCTTTTCAAGACGGTAACGGCAGGGTTGCAAGAGCTTTGTTTTATTGGTACATGTTTAAAAAAGATTTTGCCTCTTTTAGATACATAGCGATTAGCGCGTTGTTAAAAAATGCACCCGTGAAATATGCTAAGAGTTATCTTTATACAGAATCAGATCAAATGGACTTGACCTATTTTATTGAATACCAAAGTGGCATCATTATTAGAGCGATTAAAAAATTTAAAGATGCCTATAAAAATGCAGCCGTTGAAATTGATCGATTCAACGAATGGTTGTTTAAATCGGGTTTATATAAACAATTAAATGACAAGCAGAAAATAGTGTTTCAAGTTGCTAAATCTAGAACCGGTAAAGAGTTTTCCATTAGAGAAGTTGAGCAGAACTTAGGTTGCTCTTACAACACCGCATCATCTGTGCTTAATGGATTGGTTGATTTAAAACTCTTTTCGAAAGGTAAAAATGGTAGAGAATGGGTTTATACAATGAATAACAAAAATCAAATCATCGAAAATTGGTCTACCTAGCGCTTAGTTTTACGGTTTGAAGTAATACTGAGAGATCTACCCCATTTAACGGACGTAGAAACCTCGGTTAAAATCACTCAAAGAGGTATTTTATGTCTAGGCGACGCTGGTTCTACTGGCCTATGGTTCTAGATGATTCTGATTTGAGAAGGCTCTGATTAACGCTTTTTTTGATTGGATCAGGGTTAATCTCAATTTTCTCTCTATTTTGAATTTTAATTCACGTTTTTTAGTTATGCATATTTGTGTGCAGGCGAGCATATTTAATTTACAGCGGTTTAATTTATCGTACTATTCTTGTTTTAGTTGAGTTTCCCGCTTATTTACTCGTTAATATTTTCGGTATACAACAAACACTATTAATGTGATGAACGATAATTCTATTACACAAACCTGTGAAAACTGCGAATCGCCACTGCAAGGGCGTTATTGTCATAAGTGTGGGCAAGATTCTGCGTACCGATTTCGCTATTTGGGCGATATTGTTATGGCGTTTCTCGCCAGTATTTTCAGTTACGACTCCAAGGTGAATCAAACCTTGGTTCCTTTAATGCTCAAGCCCGGAAAAATCGTTAAGGACTATCTGGCAGGGCACAGGGTTAAATACATATCGCCATTTCGGCTGTATTTGTTTTGTAATTTAATTTTCTTTTTGTTGGCGACGTTATTTTTTAATTACAATAACGGTGAAGATGGTTTTATTGAGATAGAAGAAATTCCTAAAGAAGTGATCACGCCTGGCGAAAGCACATCGACTTTATTAGAAGGTCAATCCAGTTCTAAAAAAATAATAAGTGCCGGTGATAAAGATCTCACTCGATATATAACGGAAGAAAACAAAACCGAACTGCAAAAACTAAAAGAATTAGACAATTCTTTTAGCATTAATTTTAATGGCGATGGTTCAAGTGCCGGTGGTTCTAATACTGGTGGTTCAAGTGCTAATGGTTTAGATGCCAATCAAACTTCTACGGCGAGTAACTTTGAACAAACGATTATGCACTACTCGGCACTTTTAGCCGGAATCAGCGACGAGCAATTAGAGCAAAAATTTAAAGATCAAAGTCAGTGGAATGGTGAAGCTATTTTCTCGTATTTTTTCAGCTTATTACCAAAGGTAATGCTGATCTGCTTGCCGATTTTTGCGTTGATTTTAAAGGTTTTTTATATTCGACAAAAAAAGATGTACGTAGAGCATTTAATATTTATGGCTTATGTTCAGAGTTTTGTGTTTATTTTGCTAACATTTTATATGTTGTTTACCGAAGTTAGTAATTTAAACGCAACTAATCAACTCATAACCGTATTTAATTTTGTGATTGATAAAATATTGTTGGTTTTAACTTGTTGGATGTTTGTCTACATTTATCTTTCATTTAAGAACGTTTACGAGCAGGGATGGTTTATAACAACGGTTAAATTCTCAATGATAAGTGCGTTATTCTTTATGATATTTGTGCTTTCTTTGGCGTTATCTATGTGGTGGGCGTTTGTTGTAACTTAATCGGAGGTTACTTAAGTATTTAGCTATTTACAATTTATAGCCTCAGATCAACTCAAAAGTGCGTTAATCTGAGGCGCGTAAAAATTAACGCTCGTATAAGGCTTCGATAGAAGCAGAGCCAAGGCTATTGCCGTTAATCATATAACCGGCTAATGCGGCACTGGCGTCTTCAGGAATTTCAAGTTTCTCAACTTTTAACGCGTGAATGGTAAAGGTGTAGTGGTGCACACCGTGACCGGGAGGTGGGCATAAACCGCCAAAACCTTTATAGCCATAATCGTTACGCGTTTGCGCGCTACCTTCTGGTAACTTGCCGTTTTCTGCCGCGCCTGCGTTGGTTGCTAGAGAGGTAGTATCAGCAGGAATATTAATGACTTGCCAGTGCCACCAGCCGCTGCCGGTAGGTGCATCGCGATCATGAACGGTTAACGCGAAGCTCTTGGTGCCTTCAGGCGCGCCAGACCAAGATAGCTGTGGTGAAGCATTGCCACCTTCACAACCAAAGCCCTGGAACTCTTGTGCTTTGGACATCATTTCGCCTTCTTTGATGTCTTTACTGGTTAAGGTGAACTCACCGGCTAGAGCAACATTGGCGGTCATTGCGATAATTGCAGACAAAGCTAACTTCTTGTACATATCACGTCTCTCGATGTTTACGGTAGTCGTTAAAGTCTATCACTATCGGTTTCTAATGTGCTGCTACTTAATCGCGAGCTTATGAACGCACACCCTAAAATTGTGTTAAAAAAATCACAAAACTGACGCTTAATACCACTAAAACATATCAATCAATTGCTAGTTATGACAGCTGTTAGCGCTGGATTCTAAACAGAGTGTTTATAAAGATGTGTAAGCATGGTGCCGTTTACAAACTGTTTGACCATGAATTAGCTAAAAGAGATTACTGGCAGAGAGAATTATAAGAGTGGGAAATAGCGGATAAGTCGGACATCTCATTTTCTATGTCTGCCCGCTGATTAAACCATGGTTCAGTTAATTGGCGTTTCCTAAGGTATAAACAGCGGAATCGTACGCAATTGAATTTGATTCACTCAACTATGAGTTTTGTGGTAACTGTGTTATGCGATAAAACCCATAAAATTACATGAACACTGTGGTTAATAAGCGGTAGGTTAGAGTGGCGTAAAACAAGATTATGATTTTGTAAAATATATATCTTTTAGCATTTTTCAGCTTTTGAGATCACATAAAGTCTTTGGTAATTACTTTTTTATGAGATATATATGGTGAGGAGAATGCCTAAAAGCGATGTTTGTATTTTCAAAAGGCCTTTATTTGCAGAGTGAAAACTATTTTTTACAAACTAACCACAACAAAGGCCAATCAATATTACTTAATTTGCGGGCTTACAGAAATTGCCACTTCACTGAAATTTTCTACCAAATCGTCAACGCGCATACGCAACTGCTTAACACGTTTTAAATCCGTTAAAACCTCGTCAAAGGTATAATCTTCATCGCATTCGGCTTCATCAATTTTTTCTAGATCACTCGAATAAGCGTGCAGAGCAGATTGAATATAGGTTAAATCTTCGTAGCTAAATGACATTGTGTGCCCTTTAATGATTGTTCTTAAGTTGTTTGGAGCTTACCAGAAGCAATCACTAAAAAAAACCGCGTTTGTATCTTGTGGAATTTTTACCTCAAACACCCATAAAAAAACAGAGCTTAAAAAGCTCTGTTTATAAGAATAGCGAGAATTAAATACTATTAACTGGCCCTAAACCCTGACCTTAGTCCGCCCCAGTGTTTACCTTTTACGTAAATTGGAATACTAAAGTCGTGCATTACTTCACCGGTATCGCGTTTGTAGGTTTGTACCAAGAAAGGTTTGGTGTTTGAGCCGCACCGTTTTCCTGTGCGGTCGGTAAAGATGCGTTTGGTGCGATTGTTGGCAAGGTCGGTGTCGTAGTCTCCGGTCAGTGGTTTGGAGAATTTTTTGTTATGGGTAGGGAAGTAACCGTTGTTATCGACCGCGCCACAGTAAATTACGAAAGGTAATCTTTCTAAAATAGGTTCTTGGATGGCGGGTAATACTTGGTCGGTAAATTTATCGAATCGAGTGGTGTATTTTTCAGGGTTAGTATTTGGAATTTTTTCGTATTTACGATCAAAAAGATCGCTCATGCTGATGGTGCCTTTATCAATGGCTTGCTCGAATACTTCTTGTATTTTTAACACCGCGGCAGACATGTTGTTATAAAGATCCTTCCATTCTCCAGTAAAACCCGCAGAGCCTTGCAGTTCGTAGATCACTTCTGATTTATCGGCCAGTTGTAAAGACTGGTTGGCCATCATGTCAATATCGGTTGCGGTGTGTTCTAAACCTTGAGAAAGTATTGCGATGGAGTTGATGATTTTGTTTTGATAATCGCGACTTTCGCGGGATTGTTCGCCAGTAACTGCAATGCGTGAATCCACGTCTTCTGCGTAAGACAAAATGTCTTGCAGTTGACGATCGACCATTTGAATGGTTTCAACGCCGGCCTCAACGCTGGTTACGACCGACTGCATGGCATCGCTGGTAAGTTTGGTGTCTTTGTTAATCTCCATGGCCATATCGCGAATTTGATTGGTAGAATCTGCGGTGCGATTGGCGAGGTTGCGAACTTCTTCGGCCACCACGGCAAATCCACGACCCATATCACCGGCGCGGGCGGCTTCAATGGCGGCGTTAAGTGCTAATAAATTGGTCTGATCGGCAATTTCACTAATAACTTTGGCGATATTCGAAATCTCGGAGGCGCGGTTTTCGAGTTGATTAATAAGATCAGCGGTTTTGCGAACCTGTGATCCGGTATCGGTCATTTGCTGATTGGCGTTGCGAATGGATTCTCGACCGGTTTGGCAGGCTGAATGTGTTAATTGTGATGTCTCTTCGAGCGCATTTAAACTTTGTGTTGAATCTTCAACGATGCGAGTAACTTCTTGAGAATTACGGTTAATTTCTCGTGTTTGTTCCACCTGCGCGTCAATGCGCGCTTTCAATACATCGGATGCATGTGAAACTTCAGCCGCGGCAATGGCGATGATATTACAGCTGTTGGAAATTCCGATGGCGCGCTGGCTGCTAGCGCTGGCATTTTTGCTGATGCTGTATTCGAGATGGCTAATATCCGATAAATCGAGAGCCATATTTAGCTGGTCGTTTAACGTTTGTAGAGCGGTTTCTAGGGGTTCTATTTTCTTTTGAAAACAAAAAACCACAAAGGCAGGCGCAACCAGAGTAGCAACGATAAAACCCCATAAACCTAAAAACCAAAAACTTCCTGCGGATACAAGACCACTGACTAGGGTGGCCGCGGCGGCAATTTTGAGCTTTGAATTTCGCATTAAGGCGCTCTTTATTTTTTAATGGATACGAGACGGTTTATACAATATTGCAATTAGGTTTCTAATTAACAGCATTAATCTTAATTAACTTTCGAAATTAACTACATTCAAGGTAGGTCAGTCGCCGGTTAATGTGAGATTGGTTCGAAACAGTTATATTTTTAGCAGTCGAATGCTGTTTTTTCCATAATCTAACCATAACTAATACAGCGGCAGACCGATCGGAAAGTTGAGTATCTTGTAATTTTTATGTAGCGATATGTACTACTGTGTTAATCATTTGATGAAATTGGGTTATTAATGTCACCGTAATAATTTTTAATAAACGAATACTTATATTAGCCTTGCTAATATCGCCTCGCTAGTATTAGTAAATATAAAAGTATAATGTGGACGCAAGTGCATTCCGTAAAAATGCGTGGAATCAACTTCGGTTTTGTCGTCTTGCAGATGGTAGGTATATTGCCAATAAGATTTTTTTAAAGAATCGTCAATATAAAGTAGTTTTTTTGCAGAATTTTTAAAAGAGTTTTTAGGACGGGGCTTCAAGAAAGTTTTTAAGAGCGTTTTTACGGGAGTCTTTTGAAATATCATTTTTAAATGATTGTTTTCAAGAAAGTGAGAATTTTTTGGGCTGGATCTCAATGTAATAATCTTAGCTGAATTAATTTTTGATTGAATATAACAGTGTCATGTCTGGTTTTCTTCTAGGCTGAAAGTTTTATTATCAACCTAGAAGAATCGATGTATTCGCGATACGTGAATATTCAGCCTACATCGATGATTAAAATCATAATTAAAATTTTAGGCTACCAAATAATACAACTGGATTCTTTGCCCATAATTTTACTGTGTAAAACTTCTTTTGCCGATGACTGAGCAACACCATAACAGACGTGTAGAGGAATAAGGTGCTCTGGTCTTGGATGGCAAAATTGTGCTCCCGGAGCAAGTTGCCACTGAACTAGAATATTTTCTCGTTCGTTTTCGGATAATTCACGAGTGCAGCAGGTTTTGTTAAGCCAAGATTCAAACTCGTGATTGAGTCGAGCCATTTCCGCCGTTGATGGCGAGAAAAACGCCCGTAAATTATGGAACGATAGTCCAGAGCCAATAATTAAACAGTCTTCTACGTTTAATTTCGCTAAGGCCTTGCCAAGTTGAATATGGCTCCTAGCGTCTAAATTTCGATTCAACGAAACTTGTACGCAAGGTATATTCGCCTCTGGATACATTAACTTTAATGGTACGAAAACGCCGTGATCAAAACCGCGATAAGGATCAACCGCTGCTGTTAATCCTTCATCCGTTAATGTTTTATGAATAAGGTCGGCAAGATCTGGATTACCCGGTGCTGGGTATTTAATAGCATAAGATTCTCTCGGAAAACCGTAGTAGTCATAGATTAATTCCGGTTGCTTGGCGCCGGTAATAATAAAGCCGGCTTCTTCCCAATGCGCACTAACCACAATAATTGACTTAGGTGTTTTAATTTTTTGAGGAATCTTTTTTAAAGCCGCGATCAACTCAACGTGAGTTGGATCGTTAAGTAACGGCATTGGACCGCCGCCATGAGAAAGAAAAACTGTCGATATAGTCATTAATGAATCTCTGATCATGAGCGAGCAAAAAAATAATGCGTTTGCCCACTAAGTGCATGAGTTAACGTTAATGAAATAATATCTTTTGGCTAGGTGTTTGTTAATTACCGATCTGGATACGTGGGGTGATTTGGGTGTAAATAAAATGAAACGCTATCATGAGCCTCAGGAGGTGTACGGGGCGCAGAGGTTTTACCTGCAATTAATTGAATAAGTTAATTAATAAATTCTACAGATTATTAATGCAATCGGGTCTGAATCCGAAGATTCAGACCCGATTTTAATAATACAAATTACGTTATGTTATTTGTATTAAGTATTCAATTTTACCGTTAAATCAGTTTGGACCGATTGGGTAAAGAGTTGGTAGGGTCGCAGAAATAGCCGTTGCTTGTGGTGAACACTCGATGGTGCCGAAACCGCTAGCACTGATACCATTTTCGTCTAGATCGTAAACGATGTTGTCGTCACCAGTTGCAGAGAAACCAATGCCAGGAGCAAGGTTATCTAAACCTAACATGTCGCGAACCATCCACGCAGCATTGTGGTCGGCACATGGGTGAACCTCACCACCAATACCTAAACCGCCAATAACTTCACCGGCATCATTAAATAATGCTAAACCGCCGCCGAGAGCAGTTGCACCACCGATAATTTGGCCAAGCATTGGATCTTTACGAGTACCGAACAAACGTGAAGGGCCTTCATAAGCTACGTTAGATACAGGATAAGCATTAGGTAGATTTTGGAACAAACCATTTGCTAGGGTCGCACCAGAAAGTTGTGGTGTAGAAACTACGAAATTCGGCAAGCTCAACGCGTTGGCGGTAGAAGCTTTAGCGGTTGAAACTACACGACCAATAGGTAGTTGTGATTGACGGTCGTCACCGGTGAAAATAACGTTACGTACGCGATTATCACGGTCTACGATAATGGCCCAAAAGTGCAGACCGGCACCACCGTTAATTTCGGCACCCACTACAGAGCGCACAACTTCTCTTAGTTCTTCATCGGTAGGTAGTGTATTTGCAGCAGTTGCACTGAAAGATACTGCTGCGGCAACAGTTAAGGCTAACACTGATTTGCTTGCATTAATTAGTTTTTTGTTAAGCATGAATAGCTCCTTGTGTTTCAATATTTTTTTGTGTTTATAGTGGAAGGTCCTTTTGTGCTTTTGCACCCTTTTATTTCGTTACAGCTTTAGGGGCTGAAACTCAATTCTTTATCAATGTAGCGATTATTTTTTAAATATCGAAGCTTGTAGTTTTTATAGGAAACTCTGATTAACCTAGAGTTTCTCGCGACACAAGAATGTGTCGCCAATTTCAAGAACTGTAAGTGATTGAAATTGTGAAGAAATTGGAAATCGCATTTTCAATTTCTGTCCTCTGATTAAATCAAGGATGAGTTAAACAGAGGTTCCTATAGTTATTACTTGTATTTAAGCGTTGCCAATATTATTGCTTGTAAAATGTTGTTGTGAATAAAATCAAATCTACGTTGTTTGATCTTTTAATGTTTTAAAAATCCAATAACCGGAATATTTACATCGAATATATTTTTATGGCTACGTTTTTATGACCGGTTTTTTGGCTGTCGTTTTTATCGTTTTATAAACTTTAATAACAGGGTTACTTTTCAAATAAGCATCAAATAAGTAATTTAATTTAATGCCGATTTCATTGTGCCATCCGGCGGCACTTGCTTTTGATGATTGTTTATAGGAAACAAAAAGCGCATGTTCACCATAGATAGGCCAACTGCAACAAATATCAAAGCAACAACAAATAATACTTGGTAGATTTCAGACGAATCAAAAATTAACGCTAAAATTAATGCACTAACCGCTTGGCCTGAAGAAAAGCACATGGTGGCAACTTGCCACGCAGATGAAAACTGCTCTTGAGACAAATTTTCTCTCAACCAATTTGAAGTTAGTAATACAATATTAGGTAAACAAAATCCGCTGGTTAGCGCGGCAATATAAAAAGCCATTTTATTTGGATAAAACGCAAAAATTGCTAAGGCAGTTAGTTTTGCGGTAAATAAAACAGTGAGTGCCGATCCGTTTAAATGCTTGGGGTAAATTCTAGAGAGTAACGGGGTGGATAATAAACCCCCAATTCCAAAAAATAACCATAAAGTGCTGCCTTCTTTACTTCCCCATAGTAATTCGTTTGCAGCGTAATCACTTAAATACACACTGCCAGGAACAAAACACGCCGCCGCCATGGCATAACCAATAATTACGCAAATAGCAGCCTTAGGTAGAGGAGCTTTGGATGCTTTAACATTTTGCTCATAAGTAATATACGACAATAAAAATAAATTAAAGCCTACGACCAAAAAAACCACAATGGTTAATAGTTGTTGTTGCTGAAATAAATCTAAAGGCAACAACATAAAGCTTGCCGAAACCATGGCGCCTATACCAATTCCCACAAACGACCAAAGTGGTGTTTTGGATTTTTGCTGATCACTGCCTTTGCTAACCGCTAACACTGGCCCGGTTACCATTAACGCCCCGCCAATAACGTTATACATAAATCGCGTCACTTGCCATGTAGAAACTGTAAGATCGATAAGTTCAACGATTTGACAGATTAAACCGATGACAAAACACACTCTGATTGAAGGTAAAATTCCTATTCGTTTAATCATTGGGCCAGCAATGATTGCTCCGGTGGCATAACCGAGCATTAATAAAGCGCCAATAACGGTGGTTGCTTCTTTCGGGAAAATATCTAACTCAACAGCGGTTGCCGCAAGTGGCGTGAATGACATTCTGCTGATGCCAATACCAATAAATGTTGCGCTAAAACCAATCCAGCGGGCGTACCAAATATTTTGGTTGATGTGTTCTCTAAGGTTCATCAAGGAACTGCTCGTTAATCTCCCGTTTTGGGAGTAAAATATTTAAACTGTCTAAAAAATTTATAGAAGGTTATAGGTTGTGTGTATTCGTAACCTATGCCGATACCGCAGAAACAGCTTTTGAAGTTAAGTTTGCATAAAAATACTAAATAACCCAAAGCCAACCGAAATAAAGCTATGCGTTACCAATTTCAAATCTTGGCTTTCTGATTAAGTCAAGGATAAGTTAATTTAGAAGTTCCTATAGGATATAAAATAACTCCTATTTAACAACATTGATTAAATAGGAGTCGTTTATTTACTTGTTTTTATAGTTTTTAAGCTTGCTTATATTAAATCGACGAATTGTTTCGGTTTTGTTGATCTTGTCGATGTTTATATAAAAATTCTCTCACAAAACTTAAACATCGTCTGCAAATAACGAATTTTTATTCGCAGACTAAATAATATTCAACTAAGCCTTTGCTTTGTTAAGCGCAGGTGTTTGTTCGCGCAGTTGAGCTTCTAGACTGAAATGCTTGTCAAAAATTTCTTTTGCACATTTATTCGCATGTCTAGTAATAATGTCCATTGCGCTGGTAAAGAAGAAATTACCTACGGTTAATTCACCGGATGCAAATAAATCTTCGTGAACGTTACCTTTAGTATCAATAATTTGATACGTGGTCGTGTCGATTTCGATACCGCCGTAGGGTTGTGGCGTTATGCTGCCTTTAGACATCATGTTGCGAATTAACTTAGAGTCGCTCTTCATAGGATCTTTGGGTGATCCGGTTGCGTAGATGACGTAGCCGTATTCACGATTAATTTCTAAACCACCTTCGGTTTGTGTAACCACAGGCATAGAACCGTATTCTTTAGATACGCGACTGTCTCCGCTAAAGAATTTAACCTGACCAGACTTTATATAGTTCAATATACGTTGTCCGTTTTCTCTTGGAATGGATACACGATAAGACATAAAGGTTGCAAAGTATTCATTTAGGAACGTATCTTTGTCTTCATCTTTTAATGCCATCCACAAGCGTTCGATAATTGCATTTGTAGAGTACAATACCGCCTGCCAACCGCGAGGATGGTTTGCCATTTTCATTTCATTTTCGAGATATTCTTCAATAGAGTTCGGCGCTTGTGGTGGAATAGCGATTTTTTCACGCATATGAGAAGGATTACACTCAAAGTAGTGTTCCAAATCATTGGCAACTAAAGTCACGATGTCGTTTAGCGAGATCACTGGTTTCTTGGCTAAATACTCGTCTAAGTAGGCATGGGTTAAATATTTACTGGCAAAACGGCCTTGTGTCCCGCGGATGGACGGAAAGAATCCACTGCGCGAATAAACGTGAATATCACCTTTATGGCCACCTTCTACAAGTGCAATGATTGCATCGATGGCGCTGAGTCGAGCACCAATAATTGCTAATGGTTGTTCGCTTTTTACATATTTTGTTAATTTACAAACTGGGTAAGGGTTAGAGATGACCGAACCTAACGTCGCTGGAGATTCGATTTTAGCATTAGGAATGGTACCGCAAGCCATTAAAACAATGTCAGAGGTAATGCTTAAATTACAGGAAGTCTTAGTTACGTAAGAATTGCCAACTATTGATACATCTACTGCTTCTGCATTTAATTGTACAATTTTTATGTTTCTTTGGGTTGCTTGTTTAACAACTTGTGCAAAAGAAGCTTGTAGGTACATGCCAAATAATGGGCGCGGTGCGTAACTGTCTTCAGTTGCAATGTAGTTCGGGAATTTATCTTCCCAAAGATCTGGGTTGCTGTGCAGCCAATTGAAAAAGTCACCGGGTTTTGACGGAAAAGCGGAAATATAACCTGCCTTGGTGTTTAAAATGTTTGATGCGCTGTCTTCGTTGTATGCGACACCAGGGCCAAAAATTTCTTGTTTTTCTAGAACATAAATAGTCGCAAGATTTTTAATATCATCTTTTGATTCTGTGATAAAACGATCCAAAAACGCAAGCGCCGTCGCACCGCCACCAATAATGGTGATGACCTTTTCCATAATACCCTTCCTATATAGCTGTTAATTTAAAATTATGTAATTGAATGTAATGCTTAATGTCGGCCTGTCCTTGCTGGCCATGTCTGCCTTATTCCGCTGTGAGTAAGGCATGACGGTTACCGATAAATATGGAACCAGGTTTTTTTACCGGTAAAATTCGGGCTTGTATAAAATGCTTAGCGAGTAACTAAACTTTATTGTATAACCGTTAAAAATATAAATAGAGGGTTACCAGTTTTAGTGTGAATTAAGTCACGGCTAAGAAAAAAAGAATTTTTAAGCAATAACTGAGTAATTTACTGGGTAACCAAGTGCTAAAAGAATTTTTTAAATTGCAGCGAATGCATATATTTGTGCGTTGAATAAGCCTAAGAGAATTAGAAGTTTTAGGCTTTGGCGTAACATCGTGGGTATTTTATTTTTGTACACCAGGTATTTAAAAGGGGTAAGAAAACAAAAACCTTAATTTATTTGATCGATGTCTATCTAATATCGCTTATTTACGTTATTCGCAGCCGTTCTTTATTAGAACACCTTGTTTTTTATTATATTTATTCGTTGTTGCTAACTTATGACTATAAATTACTTTGTTTTGAAATAGTTTTTCGGTAAATTGCTCACCTACAAAGTAACCGCTAAAATAAATTTGATGGGTTACATTAAAAAACATTCCATGTGCATTTGATACTGTAAAAACGTCACAAATCTATAAAATGAGTAAACAGCTTTAAACCAGTTATTTTTGTGTTACTCAAAAGATGTGCTTTAAGTTTGTGTCTTAGTCCGGTGGTAAGTCCCAGCGATTTCGCAAAAAAAATAAAATATTAATTCTAAAATGAAATATAAAAAATAAATTGGAGGCAGAGGTGAAAGTCATTAATTCTAAACAAGCTGCAGAGTTAATTGCTGACGGAGCGACAATCATTCCCGGTGGTTTTGGTAGTTGTGGTCATGGTGATGCATTAACAAAAGCCATTCAAAAACGTTTTTTAGAAACAGGCAAGCCTGAGAAAATTAATTTGCTATTTGCCTCCGGTGCCGGTGATAAGTCTGGAAACGGCCTAGATCGTCTGGCGTATCCGGGATTGGTTAACAGGGCGATTGGTGGTTTTTGGGCGCTAAACCCTAAGCTTACAGAAATGGGACTCTCTGGAGAAATAGAGGCTCACAATTGGCCGCAAGGTGTTATTAGTAATTTATTTAAAGAAATTGCACGTGGTTCATTAGGTTTTATTACCAAAGTAGGAATTAACACTTTTGTCGATCCAGAGGTGGAAGGTGGTTCTTTTAGCCGATTGAAGTCTGATTCTTTGGTAGAAGATGTCTTTATTAAAGAACAACGATTTTTGTTATACCCTGCACAAAAAATTGATGTTGCCTTATTGCGTGGCACCAAAGCAGATGAATTAGGCAACATTTCTTTTGAGAACGAAACCGCGTACATGGATTCACTGGCACAAGCGCAAGCGGCAAAAAATTGCGGTGGTATTGTTATTGTTCAGGTTAAAGAGATTGTAAAAGCTAAGTCGTTAAACCCTTATTTTGTCAAAATACCCAGTTTTCTTGTTGATTATGTTGTGGTTGCTGATGAAGAAGATCATCCAGAGACCTACGGTCGTGCGGCTGCGAAAAAATCTGTCAACCAAAAACAAAATGCTGCGTTAGAGGTTGTCGATACAGCAAAAGAAATTATTGTTCGCAGAGGTATGAAAGAGTTAAATAAAGCGGGTGGTGGTTGTGTGAATTTAGGCATCGGTATTCCTGCGCTTATCGGTGAGCAAATGCAACACAGTAGTGATAATAAATTTGTGTTGACTATTGAATCTGGCGTTATTGGTGGGAATCCTGAGAGTGATTTATCGTTTGGTGCTTCGCTAAATCCGCAGGCCATTATTGAGCAATCCGAGTTGTTTAATATTTACGACGGCGGTGGTATTGCTATTTCATTTTTGGGATTTGCTCAGGCAGATCAACAAGGTAATGTGTGTGTTAGTCGATTTAATAATCGGGTACCGGGCGCAGGCGGATTTATTAATATTTCGCAATCGGCTCAGGCGCTTTGTTTTTGTGGAACTATGACCGCTGGCGGGCTTGATGTTGCGATTGAAAATGGCAAACTGAAAATCCTACGTGAAGGAAAAACTCGTAAATTTGTTGATGCTGTAGAGCAAATTACTTTTAGCTCCAGTTCTGGTAATTTCTGTTCGCGTTCTGTTTTATTCATTACTGAGCGGGCGGTTTTTCAATTAAAAAATTGTTCACTCGAATTAATTGAAATTGCGCCTGGCATCACTGTGGATGATTTAAAGAAAGTCATGGATTGTGCTTTTTCTGTGTCTAATGATTTAATTGAAATGACATTATCAGATTAGTATTGTTTAGATTTTACAAATTCACTCTTGTCTTCATTTATTTGCGTGTTTTTCTTGGTGGAAAACACGCTTTTTTCTTTTTAGAGGTTCTTCTTTTTTATTCGTAGATTTATTCAGCGGTTTTGTTTCTTGGTGTTGAGAATTTCAATTTTTCAATTGGAGTTAGCTAACAGGGTGTGTGATTTTGGTTTTTATAAATTAAGTAGTTCTAATTCGTTTTTTTCTGCTTGAGACTTTTTGTTAGCTGCTTCTACTATTGTTAGGAAATTCTGATTAGCTCAGGGTTTCATAGCGACAGGTGAGTGTGTCGCCAATTTCGAGAATGGTACGTGATTGAATCATGGCGGCGATAATCCAAGCTTCTGTTAGTCTATTTCGACGGTTTTTGGACCCTACGTCGTTTAGATTCTGTTTTTAGACGTTAAACGAACAGATATATCAATAAGCTAATGGCGATTTAAGGTGTGGTTAATAGTGAGTGGTTTTTATAAAAAACAACGTGTAAATGTTGGGTGTGCGCTTGAGGGTATGTCGAGGATGTTGGTTCGGTCGGCGCTTTTTTGTGTTCTCTGTTTGATGTTCGGCTGCACTGTGTCTCGTGGGCCGATCAATCATTTTTCTTCGCTGACTATTAATACGCAGCAAGAAAAGTTTTCTTATAAAGGAAAGGGCAGCAGCGCTGGCTTTATGTTGATGTCGACCCTTGGGCCTGCCGGTATTGCGGTGGGAATTGCTATAGATGAGGGAATATCGAAAGACATTACTAAAACTGCTTTGGCCGAACGCTCTTTGGATTCTGGTGAGGAAGGTGGTTTTCAGGCATTGCTGGCTGATTATTTCCAAAAAGCGGTGATTGCCACCGCGAATGACGAAGCGTTTTTAAAAACATCCAATGGTGAACAATCATTATTGCATCAATATTTTTTAGATCCCGTCGTTGTACAAACAATCGTAGTTCAACAGGCGGGTTTTTTAGCGGCGCCTAAAGATCAAGAACGCGCCGTGGTGTTGATCGATTTTCAAATCGAGTTATCGCAAGGGCCGCTTTTGATATCGTCTCAAGCCATGTCGGATCAAGCCGAATGGCCATCGGAATCGCTAGATAGACTAAAAGCCGACGCTTCGGCCATTGAATCCCTTTGGGTCCAGAGTTTGGCGATATTGCTGAAAAGCCCTGCGATTAATTAGGTGGCGCTGTTATTTGGAGGTAGTGGCGTTGTTATTTGGAGGTAATTGTGCCGCTTATCTGTGGGTTGGCTGCGTAGCAAATTAACAGAGTAGATTACTCTGCTATTTACTTGACTAATTTTGTCGGAATAATCACAATGGTGCAAAAACCATTCAATATTCCGATACCGTGATTTCTGGGAGTTTGCCATGCGCTTGACCACCAAAGGACGCTACGCCGTGACCGCCATGCTTGATTTGGCGCTGCACAGTAGTGAGGGGCCAATCAGTTTAGCGGGAATCTCTAAGCGCCAAGAGATTTCTTTGTCTTACCTAGAACAATTGTTTTCGAAGCTCCGTAAGCAAGATCTTGTTACCAGTGTGCGTGGGCCGGGCGGCGGTTATCGTTTGAGTCGTCATCCTGAACAAATTTTTATTGCCGAGATTGTTGACGCAGTTAATGAATCTATTGATGCAACCAACTGCGGTGGTCTTGGTAATTGTCATAATGGTGAAGTTTGCCTAACACATCATTTGTGGTCAGAGCTAAGCAAACAAATCCACCAGTTCTTGAGTGATATCAGCTTACAAAGCTTGCTTGAGCGTCACGCTGAGCAAGGAAACGCCAAAGCAGAACGCAAGGCCGCAGCCCAGGCTCAAGCTGAAGACGATCAAGTGCTTGAAATGTTGGGTTAATGCCCTAATTCACCCCACCTTGGTGTAATTCTCGCAGCTTGCACGGATGTATAATTCCATTGCAGCTGCAAAGCTGTTAAAAAGCGCCTCCAAAAACGCCTTAGAGCGTTGCTTTACCTGATTAGTGAGTTAGTCCATGACAGAAGAAATCGATAAGGCCCTGGCCCGAAAATACGAGGCGGGCTTTGTTTCAGCTATTGAGTCTGAAACATTCCCTCCGGGGCTTGACGAAGAAGTCATTCGGAAAATTTCCGCCATGAAGAATGAACCTCAATGGATGCTGGATTGGCGTCTAAAGGCTTTCGCTGCGTGGCTAGAAATGGAAACTCCCGACTGGGCCCATTTGAATTTTCCTGTGATCAACTACCAAGACATCTCTTATTATTCGGCTCCTAAGAGCATGGCCGATAAGCCAAAAAGTCTTGATGAGGTTGATCCGGAGCTGTTGCGCACCTACGAAAAACTGGGTATTCCGCTAATTGAGCAGCAGATGCTGGCCGGTGTTGCCGTAGATGCGGTGTTCGATTCTGTATCGGTTGTGACTACCTTTCGCGACAAGCTCGAAGAGGCTGGTGTTATTTTCTGCCCAATTTCTGAGGCCGTTCATAAGTATCCAGAACTGGTTAAGAAGTATCTCGGAAGTGTAGTTCCGCAAAAAGACAACTACTTTGCCGCTCTAAACTGCGCCGTGTTTACCGATGGTTCATTTGTGTACATTCCTAAGGGTGTGCGTTGTCCAATGGAGCTATCGACCTATTTCCGTATCAACGAACAAAACACCGGACAGTTTGAGCGTACTTTAATTGTTGCCGACGAAGGCAGCTACGTAAGTTATCTTGAAGGTTGTACCGCACCACAACGCGATGAAAACCAGCTGCATGCAGCGGTGGTTGAATTGGTGGCAATGGATAACGCCGAAATTAAATATTCTACGGTGCAAAACTGGTACCCCGGTGACGAAGAAGGTCGCGGTGGCATTTACAACTTCGTGACCAAGCGCGGTATTTGTCACACCAACGCCAAAATCAGTTGGACCCAGGTGGAAACCGGTTCTGCCATTACCTGGAAATACCCAAGTTGCGTACTGAAAGGCGATAACAGTGTGGGCGAGTTCTACTCGGTTGCCCTTACGCGTGGTAAGCAACAAGCCGATACCGGCACAAAGATGATTCACTTGGGTAAGAACACGCGTTCTACCATCATCTCAAAAGGTATTTCCGCCGGTCGTAGTAACAACGCCTATCGTGGTTTGGTTCGTATGAATCCCGGCGCTGATAAGGCGCGTAACTTTACGCAATGTGACTCTTTATTGATCGGTGATCAATGCGGTGCTCACACCTTTCCTTATGTAGAAAGCCGTAACCCAAGCGCGATTGTAGAACACGAAGCAACCACTTCTAAGGTGAGTGATGATCAGTTGTTTTTGTGTCAGCAGCGCGGACTTGATCCTGAAAAAGCCGTCTCGATGATTGTTAACGGTTTTTGTAAAGAAGTTTTTAAAGAGTTACCGATGGAATTTGCGGTAGAAGCCGGCAAATTATTAGAGATCAGTTTAGAAGGCTCGGTAGGTTAATCCAAGGTTTTAAAATTATGACTAGTAAGCAGTTACTTACCGTAAAAGGTTTGCAAGCTAAAGTTGATGAGAAAGACATTCTAAAAGGTTTAGACCTAGACGTTAAGCCCGGCGAAGTGCACGCCATTATGGGTCCCAATGGCGCTGGTAAAAGTACCTTTGGTTACGTGTTGTCTGGTCGCGACGGATACGAAATTACCGGTGGCGAAGTTGTTCTCGACGGTAAAGATATAACCGAAATGGATATTGAAGAACGTGCTCGTGCAGGTTTGTTCTTGGCGTTCCAATATCCGGTTGAGATTCCGGGTGTGAGTAATTTGGAATTCTTAAAGGCTGCCGTAGATGCTCACCGTGAAGCGCAGGGCCTTGAGCCATTAAGCTCAAAAGATTTCTTAAAAGAAGCCCGTGAAGCCAGTAAAAAGGTTAATTTACCGGCCGAGTTTTTAAAGCGTGGCGTTAACGAAGGCTTTTCGGGTGGTGAGAAAAAGCGCAACGAAATCATGCAGATGTTGCTGCTAAAACCAAAACTTTGCATCTTGGATGAATCCGATTCCGGTCTTGATATCGACGCCTTACAGGTTGTTGCCGAAGGTGTGAACAGTATGCGCGATGGCGAGCGCAGCTTTATAGTGGTTACTCACTATCAACGATTGCTCGATTACATCAAGCCTGACTACGTACACGTATTGTCAGACGGCAAAATTGTTAAGAGCGGTGATGCGAGCTTAGCGCTTGAATTAGAAGCGCAAGGTTACTCTTGGTTAGCCGAAATGCGCGAAGCTGATCCTGAAGAAATGCACCGTGAGGTGAGCGAATGAGTGTCTGGCTAGACCAAGCGCTGGCTCAAGCCGAACTCAGTAATGATTGTCTAGCGGAACATCGTGCAAAATCTCTAGAAGCATTACGTGCCACTCCTTGGCCAACGCGTAAAACCGAAGCATGGCGCTACACGCCACTGTTGAGCTTAGATAACTCGATTATCGATGAGCCCAATGACAATATTGATTACCCAAGCTCGCCGGAAGGTGTTGAGCTTATCGAGTTGTTTTTTGTAAACGGTAAACTGCAATCCGACATTAACGTTGCCGTTGAAGGGCTGACCATTGCCTCATTAGACAATCTTAATGACGAGCAACAAGCTGTCGCCAAAACCGTTTGTCAAAGCGCGAAACCTTCTCGCCATTTGTTTGGTATGGTTAACGACGTGCTCGCCAAACAAGGTGTGTTGATTTCCGTTGCTGATGGTTCTGACATCAAACCTATTATTCGTTTGGTACACCTTCAAAACGGTGGTCAAAGTCACGTGCGTCATCTCATCAAATTAGGGCAGGGTGCTAAGATTTCCGTCATTGAAGAGTATCGCGGTGAGCAGAGCTTTGTGGCGACAAGTTTTAGCGAGTTTGATCTTGGTGACGACGCGGTTTTAAATCATTACCGATTTGGCCTTCAAACCGGCGCCGCAAAAGCATTGGCTGGTTGTCATTTTAACTTGGCGAATCGTTCGCAAATGCACTCAACCTTGGTGTCGTTTGGTTCGGTATTGTCGCGTTTAGATGTCGATATCAACCATGCCGGTGAACATGCTCTAGCCACACAAAATGCGATTTATCTGTTGGCCGATAAAGAATTGTTCGACTTGCATTCCAACGTAGAACACATGCAGCCACACGGTACTACCGAAGAAAACGTGCGCGGCATTATTGGCGATAGTGCCAAAGCGGTGTTCAACGGTCGCATTCATATTCACCGTTATGCGCAAAAAACACTGGCCGAACTGAATAACCGTAACTTGTTACTCACGCCAAAAGCCGAGATCAATACCAAGCCTGAGCTTGAAATCTATGCCGACGATGTTAAGTGTGCCCATGGTGCAACGGTTGCCGAGCTTGATAATAAGGCGCTCTATTACTTGCGGTCGCGCGGTGTAAGCGAGCAAGACGCACGTATTATGCTGAACTTTGGCTTTATCAATGAGTTGATTGAGCAGATGCCAGCGCAGCCGTTGTGTGAATGGTTACAAGGTGAGTTGCGCACTCGATTTGGTGCTTTGCGAACTCAGCTTTCGGTAGAGGGGTGAAGACAGTGAGCTTTGACGTTAACCAAGTTCGCGCTCAATTTCCGATTCTTGCCCGCAAAATTGACGATAACCCGCTGGTTTATCTCGACAATGCTGCAACTACACAAAAACCGCAATGCGTAATCGATGCGTTGGTGGAGTATTACACGCAGTACAACGCCAATGTGCATCGCGGTGCCCATCGCCTTGCCGATGAAGCCACCAAAAAATTTGAAGCCGCCCGTGATGTGGTTGCCGAATTCATTAACGCCAATAAGCGCGAAGAAATTGTCTGGACCTCCGGCACAACCGAGTCCATTAACCTGGTCAGTCACGGTCTTGCTCAGTATTTGCAACCGGGTGAGCAGGTGGTTGTTACCGAAATGGAACACCACGCTGATCTGGTCACCTGGCAGCAAGCCTGTGCCAAAAGCGGCGCTAAGTTAGTAGTTGTGCCCATTAACGATGAAGGCGAGTTAGATCTTGTTGCCTTCGACACGGCACTTGGGCAAAAAACCCGTTTGGTAGCGTTTCCACATGTTTCTAATGCCTTGGGAACGGTAAATCCAATCGCGTTGCTTACCAGAATTGCCAAAGAAGCAGGCGCCTGGGTAATGATCGATGGTGCTCAAGGCATTGCTCATGAGTCGGTGGATGTGCAAGCGTTGGGTTGTGATTTTTACGCGTTTTCTGCCCACAAACTCTACGGCCCAATGGGCATGGGTGTACTTTGGGGGCGTGAAGAATTACTCAAAGATTGGCCGGTTTGGAAAACCGGTGGCGAAATGATCGCGACCGTGACTTACCAATCGGCTACTTGGAATCAGCTGCCTTATAAATTTGAAGCCGGCACACCCAACGTAGGCGGTGCCATTGCTACCGCACGTGCCATTCAATGGTTGTCTGAGTTTAACTTTGCCGAGGTGCAAGCCCACGAAGCTGCATTGCTGCGAGCGGCCACCGATCGCGCCATGGATTTTCAAGGTTTGCGAATTATTGGTAGTGCCGAGCACAAAGCCGGCGTTCTGAGTTTTGTGATGGATGCGGGTCATCCGGCGGACATTGGTTTTCTGCTTGATCGACAAGGTATCGCCATACGTACCGGGCACCACTGTGCCGAGCCTTTGATGAATCGTTTAGGTGTGCCGGGTACCGCGCGTGCGTCTTTCGCCATTTATAACACCTTGGATGAAGTTGAGGCCCTGTTTGATGGCCTGAAAAAAGTCCAAATGATGCTTGAATAGCCAATCGTTAACTCAATAATGGTTGGAAGCATTTTCCCTTTAACGGAGCTTGTATGACTGTTTCTACATTTGATCCCACTGCGAGCCCAGTATCAGTTACTGACCGCGCTTTGCGTTACTTCCATCGCAACGCCGAGCGTGACGGTGGCAACTTGATTCGTTTGTCAGTGAAAACCAGTGGCTGTTCTGGCTACGCTTACGTATTAGATTTTGTACAAAACGCTAAAGATTCTGATCAAGTGATTCCGCTTGATGGCTCGTTAAATCTTGCCGTTGATAAAGAAGCGGTAAAGGTTGTGCGTGGTACCGAGATCGATTTAGTCACCGAAGGCTTAAACCAAGTCATTAAATTCAACAATCCCAACGTGGTTGCTGAATGCGGATGCGGCGAAAGTTTCAGCGTTAATTGATTTCTAAGGCAGTGCAAAACAAGTGCTGCCTTAACTCTCTATCAAATTGTTTTACCAAATTCCTCAGTACGTATTTTCAGTCTTTTGCTTTCATAAAGTATTTTCAAGGTTAGAATACGCGCCGCGACATTTCTGTCACCATCTTGTTAAGGAAACTCTGGTTAACCTAGAGTTTCTCGCGACACAAGGATGTGTCGCCAATTTCAGGAACTTTACGTAATAGAAATTGTGAAGAAATTGGAAATCGCATTTTCAATTTCTGTCCTCTGATTAAATCATGGATGAGTTAATCAGAGATTCCTTAACAGTCACCTTTCCAGACCGTAGTTAAAGGAGTGGATCTTGGAACAAAAAATGGTAGTCACCGGCCGTGAATGCCCCGCCCGCAGAGTGCCTTCGGGCGAACCTACAGCCATTCCTTCTGGTCAATTTATCACCATCAACCAATCACTGGGTGGCAACTACACGGTGACTTGGGCTGGCAACATGTTACGCATTGATGGCACCGATGCTGATGCTATTGGTCAAGAACCCGAAGTCTTATCGTTTCCTGAACCTGAAGACGATCAAATTATTGAAGACCAAGTTTGGCAGGCTTTGAAAAGCGTCTTCGATCCAGAAATTCCCATCGACCTTGTTGAGCTTGGTCTAATCTACAAGGTAGTAATTGAACAAGACTCAAAAGCCGTTAACATTGCCATGACATTAACCGCGCCCGGTTGCGGTATGGGGCCGGTGTTGATCAGCGACGTGAAGTATCGCGTGGCGAAAGTGCCGAACGTTGAACAGGTCAATGTTGAGCTGGTTTTTGATCCGCCATGGTCGCGAGAAATGATGAGCGAAGAAGCGCAACTTGAAGCGGGATTGTTTTTTTAATCTCTGAGAAGTTTTAGTGAATTTTGAGTGCCAATGTAACAAGCGCTCAAAACTGCTTGTGTTGAATGCGATCAAATATTTTTGTCATCACGATTAATAAGTTCCGCGCAACACAAGTACTTAAAACAAGACTCAAACATTATCGGCAGTTAAAAGCTGAATTTAATAGTTATAGGAACTTACGGTTAATTCGCTTCTGATTTAAGCGGAGTTTTCTATAAAAAATTCTGATGAGTTTATTGCTAATTTAATCAGAATTTTTACCGAATTGGGGTGGTAAGCCCTAAATAAAATCTCACCAAATAACTGATTGAATTAAGTTATGTCTGATTTAAATACCGATGAAATTATTGATGATTTAGGCTTTTTCGACGATTGGGAAGAGCGTTATAAATACATTATTGACTTGGGCCGTGAACTCGAAACCATGCCCGATGCTCTAAAAACTACTGATCGGCTTGTTAAAGGTTGTCAAAGTAATGTGTGGTTAGAAACACAAGTTAACGACGGCATTTTTCACTTTTTAGTCGATAGCGATGCCGTTATTGTGCGTGGTTTGCTTGCTCTTGTGCTTGCAGCGTTTAACCGTAAATCGGCACAAGCAATTCTTGATTTTGATATCGACAATTATTTTGGTCAACTTGATTTAGAGCGTCACCTAAGCCCAACACGCGGTAACGGTTTGCGAGCCATTGTGGCAAAAATAAAGGCCACGGCTGCCGCTGCTGTTTAGGATATAACTTATAGGAACCTCTGATTAACTCATCCATGATTTAATCAGAGGACAGAAATTGAAAATGCGATTTCCAATTTCTTCAAAATTTCAATCACTTACCGTTCTTGAAATTGGCGACACATCCTTGTGTCGCGAGAAACTCTAGGTTAATCAGAGTTTCCTATAGAGTCTCTGATTAATTTTTTGGTGATTTAATCAGCGGTTTCTAGAGTTTTCTCCATTCTCTATAACGAGCATTTATGAAAAAAACACGTGAATTAACGTTAATCAAAAAAGAAAATCTCTCCGAAAATTTATACCGTTTAGTGCTTTCTGGTGCTGCGCTCAGCGATTTTCCTGAAAATCAAGAAAGCGGTTATGTAAAATTCTTGTTTTCACCGGATGATGGTGAAGCTTTAAAACCAGAATTGCTCGATGACAGTGAATACTTTAAAGCAACACGCAAACGTACTTTCACCATTCGCGCTTATGATGCAAATGCTCAGCAATTACACATTGATGGTGTTTGCCACAGTTTTGGCGACGCAAATCAAGGCCCTGCAAATCGCTGGATAGAAAATGCCAATGTAGGTGATGCATTATTTACCGCAGGCCCTGGCGACAAAAAATTAATTAATTTTGATGCTGATTGGTATTTTTTTGCGGGCGATATGACAGCATTGCCAGCCATTGAGGTTAATTTACAGCAACTGCCAAAGTCTGCTCGTGGCATTGCGGTTATTGAAGTTATCAGCAACGGCGATATTCGTACGCTGGATGCTCCCGAAGGAATTGCTATTCACTGGGTTGTTAATGCAAACCCAAAAACACCCAATAGCTTATTGTCTGATAAGGTGCGGTCGCTGGATTTTTTAGATGGCGAAGTCAGTGTTTGGTTGGCGGGTGAATTTGAAATGATGCGTAATCTGCGCCGCTATTTTAAGCAAGAAAAAGCGGTGGGCCGTTCTAAAATTTACGCCAGCAGTTACTGGAAAATTAACGAATCCGACGAAGGTAATAAAAAAGCCAAACGTCAAGATGAAGCTGAAAATCCAGATGATCAAATCTAAATAGACAAATTTCTAAATAAAGAATCGCGGTTTCAAGTAATAACTGCAATTTCATAACGCAGCGAGTAAATCAACTCGCTGTCCCATAAATAATTCATT